>NZ_JBEZZB010000058.1:0-55721 GCF_040638955.1 Actinoplanes sp. NPDC024001 | reverse complement strand
CGGGGACCGCCCGGCCGGGCCGGCCACCGGGCCGCCGGTGGGTGACCTGTCGCTGGGCCAGCGCGCCGACCGGGCCTCCGAGCCGGCGAGCCGGGACGAGCAGCGTCCACGATGCTCGCTCGCCGGTCCGGTCGTGCTGCGCCGGTCGGCGCCCGCCGTGCCGGCCTGCCAGGCGGCGCACACCGCGGGGGACTGGCTCGTCGCGGCCCGGTTCGCGCTGGGCACGCCGGACGCGTGCGCGCTCGTGCGGGTGCGGGTGCACGACGGCGCGTTCCGGGTCACGTTCTGCGCCGACGAGGTGCGCCTCGAGGCGGAGACCGGGCGGCTCGTGCGTACGCTCGCGGCCCGTCCGATGCCGGCGGCTGCCGATCCGGCGGCCTGGCGGCATCTCGAGGTGCGCGCCGCCGGAGCCGATCTCGAGGTGTCGCTCGACCGGCAGACGGTGCTCGCCTCGCCCGGCGTGACCACGCCGCAGGCGCGCGGCGCCGTGGTGCTCGGTATGGCCCCGGGCGATGCCGTGGTGACCTTCGCCGACGTCGCCGTGGAACCGCTCTGACCGGCGCCGATGCTGATCGGAAACGGTCAGGTTTCTTAAGAGGACAGCCCCTCGAATCTTAAGTTTCGCTTTAGTTCGATCCTTCTTGGGAGCGTTCCCGTACGGACCGGTGGAGAACGCGGTCCGAAAGGAAGGCACGCAGATGAAGCGCTACCGGAGCTACCGGAGCAACTCGGGGGGATCGAACGTGCGGCGCTGGCGGGTGGCCGGCGTGGCGGGTGTCGCGGTGGCCATGGTGGGTGTCGGACTCGGCGTGGCAGCCGCCGCCGACGAGAGTGTGCCCACGGTGAACTGCCCGACCGTGGCCGACAAGCTGCCCGCCGTCCCGGCCTCCGCGCAGGCCGAGGTCGCCAGCAACCTGGCGCAGCTGAACACGCAGATCCAGGAGGCCAACAACCGGATCCGCACGTCGGTCGGCCAGGGCGGACCGAACTTCATCCAGAACGCGATCCTGGGCCCGCTGGAGGACAAGCGGTTCGCGGCGATCAACCGGATGGAGACGGCGATCGGCCGGGCCGCGGCCAAGCCGGACCTCAACGCCGAAGGCCTCGCGCCCTGCTCGCTGAACGAGGGCGGCGGCGGCAACGCGTCGCCGGAGCCGACCGAGGTGCCCGCCGGCAACGGCGGCGGCAACAACGGCGGCGGTAACGCCGGAGGCAACAACGGCGGCGGCAACAACGGTGGCAACAACGGTGGCGGCGATGCGCTGCCGACGGTGAACTGCCCGGCCGTGGCCGACAAGCTGCCCGCCGTCCCGGCCTCCGCGCAGGCCGAGATCCAGCGGAACCTGGCCCTGCTCAACACCCAGATCCAGGAGGCCAACAACCGGATCCGCAGCACGGTGGGCCAGGGCGGCCCGAACTTCATCCAGAACGCGATCCTCGGGCCGCTGGAGGACAAGCGGTTCGCCACGATCAACCGGATGGAGACGGCGATCGGCCGGGCCGCGGCCAAGCCGAACCTCAACGCCGAAGGCCTCGCGCCCTGCTCGCTGAACGAGAACGGCGGCGGCAACGCGGCGCCCGAGCCCACCGCGGTCGCCACCGCGAACCCGGAGGACGTCGCGGCGAACCTGCCGACCGTCAACTGCCCGCAGGTGAACGTCACCGTCGCCGTCCCGGCGTCGGCCCAGGCCGAGATCGACCGCAACCTGGCGCTGCTGGACAAGCAGATCCAGGAGGCGAACAACCGGATCCGCAGCACGGTGGGCCAGGGCGGCCCGAACTTCATCCAGAACGCGATCCTCGGGCCGCTGGAGGACAAGCGGTTCGCGGCGATCAACCGGATGGAGACGGCGATCGGCCGGGCCGCGGCCAAGCCGAACCTCAACGCCGAAGGCCTCGCCCCCTGCTCGCTGAACCAGTGAGACCACGCGCTGCCCGGCGCGGACACCCCCGAACCCGCCGGCGCCGGGCAGCGCGTGAACCGTACGGAAGGGACTGCGGCCCGGTCGCGATGCGGCCGGGCCGGCTCTATTGGTGGTGGCTCAGCAGGCCGTCCAGGCCGGGACGGGTCTCCTGCTCGGCGACCAGGACGTCCTGCTCGGCCATCCGGACCTCCTCGACCAGGGCCTCCGCGGCGACCTCGGCGACGTGCGCCTCCTGGCGGACCTCCGCCGACTCCGCCATCGCCTGCTGGAATTCCCGCAGCGCGGCACGCACCTCCGGCGCGTCGGGCTGGTCCGCGCCGGTGCCGGTCTGCTGCCAGATGCCGTTGAGCTGCGCCACGCTCAGCTCCCCGCGCCGGTAGGCGTCCAGGGCCGCCCGCTGCACCAGCCGCTGCGACTCGCCGGTAGCCGCCGTCCGCGCCTCCCAGCGCGCGTCCAGATAGCGGCGCTCGGCCTGATCACGCAACCCGGCCACCTGCTCGGCCCGCTGCCGCGCCTCGTCGGCGGCGCTCACCGCCCGCTCGGCCGCGGCCCGCACCGCCTCCGCCTCGGCGGCCAGCTCGGCCACCTCGACCGGCCGGGGCTGCGGCGCCGGTTCCGGTTCCGCGCGGCGACCCGGTCGCTCCCGGGCGAAGCGGCTCGCCAGCACCGCCGACCCGGACAGGGCGGCGACCACGACCGCCACGACCACCAGAACCCACATCGCCCAGCCCGGCACCCCGCCACGCCTCCCTGTCTCGCGATCACCGTCGATTTCCGACCGTAGGGTGATCACCGCGGGCCCGCCACCCGAGTGTGGTCTTGCTCGCGTGCCGGCGGCGCCGGTGATGAGCTGGTGAGGTCGTGGCCGGCGGGGGCGGGTGGGCTATCGGATAGTGCTATCCGCTAGCGTTCCGCTCGCTTGTGGCATGCGCGCCTCCACGACCGCGTAACACGGGCGTGGTAGAAAGCCCGCCAGCAGTTTCGCCGTCGAGAAGGAGCCGCCGTGCCGATCGCCTCCACCGGGACAGGCGCCGTCAGGTCGGGCGCCAGCGTGGTGGTCTACCTCTCGGTGAGCCTGCGCTCCCGGCTGCGCGCGCACGCCGCGGCGACCGGGCGGTCGCACACGCAGCTGGTCTTCGACGCGCTCAACGCCACCCACGACCGGCTCGCCGAGCTGGTCGCCGTCAGCGGGCCGGCGGCGGCACCGGCGGACGGGATCTTCGTGGCGCAGCGTACGGGGCGGCGCCGGCACTCCGAGGACCAGGTGCAGGTGTCGATCCGCCCCCACGCCGCGAACCTGGCGGTCATCGACGACCTCGCCGCCCGGCACACCACCGGCAACCGATCCGCGTTGATCGCGACCGCGCTCGACGAGTACCTCCCCGCCGTGTCGAAAGGCGTACCCGCGTGAAGCAGTACAACGACCTGATCGCGGACTTCTGGCGTGACTACGCCGCCCTGCTGCTGCTCGGCGCCGGTCTGCTCGGCATGATCGCGCTGATCGGGCTCGGCGTGTGGGCGAAACGGTCCCGCAAGCCGCTGCGCCCGATCGCGCTGGCGGTCAGCATGAACCTGGCGCTGCTGCTCAACGCCGAAGGCATGTGGGTCATCGCGATCGACCAGCTCAAACTGCCGAAGGTCTTCGCGGTGCTGGTCTTCGCGGTCTTCGAGATCTGCTTCCTGACCGCGACGTCGCTGGCCGCCGAGCAGTATCGGCGGACCACGGTCTACGCCGCGGACGGGAAGATCGTCACGCCCGGTCATCCGGGGCCGATGCTCTACATCGCCGCGCTGATCGCGGTGCTGTCGGGCGTCATCGTGGCCAGTAACGCCGTCACCGGCACCGAGAAACTGCTGCGGCTCGCCGTACCCTGTGTGATTTTCCTGATGTGGTGGGCGGCGCTGACCGCTGCCGGGCAGCGAGTGCGGCGTGGCCGGTTCGCCTACAGCCCGCGCCGGCTCGCCGAGCGCTGGGGCTGGCTGATCCCCGACGACGATCCGGACCTGGAGCGGATGGCGGCGGAGCGCCAGGTGCGGCGGATGGTGATCAACTACCACCGGGTGAGCGGGACGCGGTGGCCGAAGTCGTGGTGGCGGTCGCGGCTGCTGAAGGACGCGCGCACCGCGGGTGAGCCGGTCGTTCAGGACGTGATCGAGCAGCTGGCCCGCATCCAGCGGGTGATGGATCTGCTGGACCCGAGCGGCGCGCGGATCGCGGCGCCGGCCGTGACGCCGGCACAGCTCACCGGCGAGGACGCGGCGACGGCGGCTGCCGTGCCGGCCGCCGATCCCCAAGGCCCGGCGGAGGCCATGCCCGCCCAGGCCGCATCCGCGCAGTCCGTGCCTGCGCAGTCTGTGCCTGCGCAGTCTGTGCCTGCGCAGTCTGTGCCTGCGCAGTCTGTGCCTGCGCAGTCTGTGCCTGCGCAGTCTGTGCCTGCGCAGTCCGTGCCTGCGCAGTCCGTGCCTGCGCAGGCCATTCCCGCCCAGTCCGTTCCCGCCCAGGCCGTTTCCGCGCAATCCGTGCCTGCCCAGGCCAATCCTGCCCAGGCCGTTCCTGCGCAGTCCGTGTCTGCTCAGGCCGTGCCTGTGCCGGTGACGCCGGTTCCGGCGGTGTCCGGTGGTGCGGGGACCGATCGTGCGGCGGTAGCGGGTGAGCCGGCCCGCACCCTGGCGGCCTCGGCCGGACCAGCCTCCGGCTTCGAGCGGGTCGCCGCCGTTGCGGCTGCGGCCGGGCCGGGCGCGGCCGGCTCAAACGGGCACGCCATGGCCGGCACGGCGGTGCCCGCCGTGCAGCCGGTCCAGTTCGTGCAGCCGGTCGAGCCGGATCCCGGTCAGGGTGACGGAGCCGGGCAGGAAGCGCACGACGAGGCGCTGACCGCGGTGCCCGCGCCGCGCCGGTCGACCGAGGACGGCGCCGAGCCGGCGGCGGACCCGGCTCCCGCGGTGGGCGCGGCGATGAGCGCCGCGCCGGTCTCCCCGGCTCCGGCGGTTCCGGCCTGGGCGTCCACGCCCACCGGAGCCCGGCCGGCGGTCAGCATCCCCGGGTCGCCGTGGTGGCGGCTGGCGGTGCAGAACCTGAGCCGCCACCTGGCCACCGAGACCAGCCCGGAGGAACTGCTGGAGATGAGCTACCTCCAGGTCACCGAGCTGGCCCGGACCCTGGCGCCGCGCGTGCCGGAACTCGGCGAGGGCGTCGTCCGCGCCTTCGTCATCGACTACGTGCGGGAGTTGAGCGGCGAGCACGGCGAGGCGGCGTACCCATGGCGGGATCTGCTGCCGGAACCGGCCGTGGCGCCGAAGGGCTCGCCGGCCTGGCTGGCCGGGCTGGAGGCGCTGCGCAGCGCCCTGGAGGAGGAGCTCGGGCAGGGTGAGTTCCCGCGCGACCCGCGAGAGCTCGCCGAGCTGCTCGCCCCCAGCGCGCCGCGCCTCGACGACGTGACGATCCGCGGTTTCGTGGCCGACTACCTGCTCGCGCTCGGCGGGCAGAGCGGGCCGGGCAGCGCCGAGGAATGGCAGCACCTGCTGCCGCGCCCGCAGGGCGGTCGCGGCGCCACCGACGAGGAGCTGCTCGAGGCGTACGGCGAGCGGCTCGACGAGCACCTGCGCACCACCGGGCGACTGAGCCGTTACAAGGTGCAGGCCGTCACCGGGGTGAAGAGCCGCATCCAGGCCGACCGGATCAAGGCCGCCGTGGAGGAGCGCGCCGCCGCGACCCTCCCGGTCCGCTGACCCCGCTGCGGGACGCCTGCTCAGTGACGGTAGGCGTGCCCGTAGTGGTGCGGGTGCACGAGCGGGTCCGTGCCGACCACGAAGTCGACGACGTCCCAGAACTCGCGCACCCGCGGGTGCCCCAGGGCCTCGGCCCGGCTGAGCTTGCGCCCGAACAGCGGGCTCTGCGGCGCCACCGCGGCGGCGTCGACCGCGGTGGCCGCCGGCAGGTCGCTGCCCTGAACCGGGCCGAACCGGCAGCCGAACGTCAGATGGTCGTCGTGCTCGCCCTCGCCCCAGGTCCCGAACACCACGTCGATCCACGACTCGGGGTCGCCGCCGTGGGTGTAGCAGGAGGCGAAGAAGACCGCGTACGGCGCGCCGTCACGGGTCACCATGCACCATGTCCGGCGGCTCGGGCCGCCGCAGCAGTCGCAGGTCTGCTCGGCGCCGCCGCGCCACGACTCATCGGTTCCCAGCATCCGGTGGATCCTGCCGGGTTGAGCCCACGCCGACAAGGCCGGTGGCCGGTCAGGCCACGGCGATCCAGACGTCGCGGCTGCTCCGGACGGACAGGTCGGTGCGCGAGGCGAGGCCACCGTGCAGCAGACCGTCCAGAGTGGCCCGGTCGGCGGGGGAGATCCGGTCGGCGAGGGAGTGCCGGAAGCGGCGCAGCGTGGCCTCCGCGTAGCGCACCGCCGTGGGGGACAGCGGCGCCGACCGCTCGATGAGGAGCGTGTCCTGGTCGTGGACGGTCAGCCCGGCGGCCTTGAGCCGGGCCGTCCAGTCGGAGCCGATGTGCGGCAGGTGCGCGTCGCGGGCCTCGGCGTGCCCGGCGTGCATGCGGTCCTCCAGGCCGTCGCCGAACCCATCGGGCAGGAAGCGCGGCAGCTGCTCCATCTCCACCATGACCAGCAGGCCGCCGGGCCGCAGGGTGGCCCGGATGTCGCGGAGCACCCGGTCCGGGTCGGCCATGTGGTGCATCGACGACGACGCCCACACCAGGTCGGCCGGTCCCAGGTCGGGCCAGCCGGCGTCGAGGTCGGCGCGCACCGGCCGGATCCGCCCGGTCAGGCCGTGCCGGTCGGCGGCGGCGGTGAGGTGCCGCAGCAGCTCCTCCGAGGTGTCGACGGCGGTCACCGTGGCGCCGGGGAAGCGGTGCAGCAGGGCGAAGGTGCCCGCCCCGGTCCCGCTGCCCAGGTCGATGACGTCCCGCACGGGAGCCGTGGACAGCGACGCGATGCGTGCGGTGAGCGTGGCGACCTCCTCGCGGGCGACCTCCGCGTCCAGGTCGAGCATCTCCGTCATGTCGTGATTGCCGTGGTGGTGTTCGGTTCCCATGCGATCGACTGTACGAGCACCTTGCCCGCAACGCATACAATCTTGCGTATGACGCAAGACGCTGAGATGGACGCCCTGGTCCGGGCCCGGATCCGCGGGCTGCGGCTGGCGAAGGGCTGGTCGCTCGACGACCTGGCGGCCCGCTGCTATCTGAGCCCGTCCACGCTGAGCCGGATCGAGACCGGCCACCGGCGCATCGGGCTGGACCAGCTGACCGCGATCGCCCGGGCCCTGGGCGCCAGCCTCGACTCCCTGGTGGAGACGGGTGGTGACGAGGTGGTGATCAAGCCGCACCACCACCCGGAGCGCGGCATCACCACCTGGGTGCTCGACCACGAGCCCGGCGGCAAGGGCCTGACGGTCGCCCGGATGCGGCTGACCCGCCCGCCGTCCCGGGACCCGCAGGCGATGGGCGTGCACCCCGGGCGCGACTGGTTCACCGTGCTCTCCGGCACGGTCGAGCTGCTGCTCGGCGAGCGGAGCATTATCGTCGAGACCGGTCAGGCGGCGGCCTTCTCCACGATGATCCCGCACGCCTTCGGCGCCCGCGGCGGCCCGGCCGAGGTGATCACCATCCTCGACCACGACGGCGAGCGGCTCCACCTCGACACCTGAGGAGTCAGGACGGCGGCGGCGCGCAGCTCTCCCGCCAGACGACGGTGGCCTCGGCGCGCTCGGCCCGCGGGCCGGGGTCGTCGCCGAGCGCGAGGGCCATGGCGCGTTCGCCCATCTCCACCAGCGGGAGCCGCACGGTGGTCAGCGACGGCGTGACGTCCCGGGCGATCGGCATGTCGTCGAAGCCGGTGACCGAGATGTCGTCGGGCACCCGCACGCCGCGCCCCCGCAGGGCGGCGAGCGCGCCGACGGCCATCGAGTCGTTGAGGGCGACCAGGGCGGTCAGGCCGGGCTCGGTGTCGAGCAGCTCGGTGGCGGCCGCGGCGCCGCCGTCGCGGGTGAAGTCGGTGTAGAGCACCCGCGACGCGGGCAGCTCCACGCCGAGCTCGTCGGCGGCCCGGCAGAAACCGGTGAGCCGGTCGGTGGTGGTGGTCAGCCAGCGCGGGCCGGCGATCACCGCGACCCGGCGGTGGCCGAGACCGAGCAGGCGCAGGCCGAGCGCGTAGGCGCCGTCCTCGTTCGCCGGCAGCACCGCGCTGCCCACCAGGCGGTGCCGGCCGATCACCGCGACCCGGCCGCCGGCCTGCTGGTACGCCCCCAGCTCGGCGTTGAGCCGCTCGGTGAACGCGTCGTCGTGATAGCCGGAGCCGGCCAGGATCAGCGCGTGCACCTGCTGGGCGCGCAGCAGCGCCACGTACTGCAACTCGCGGTCCGGCTCCCGGTAGCTGTTGCAGATCACCAGGAGCCGGTCGTGGGCGCCCGCCTGGCGTTGCAGCCCGCGGGTGATCTCGGCGAAGTACGGGTCGGAGACGTCGTGCACGATCACGCCGACCGCCGACTTGCGGGGCCGGGCGACGTGCTGGGCGTGCGCGTTCGGCACGTAGTGCAGTTGCGCGACGGCGGCGAGGACCCGCTCGCGCAGGTCCTCGTTGACCCGTTTCGAACTGTCGTTGATCACGCGGGAGACGGTCGCCGGGGAAACCCCGGCGAGCCGGGCCACATCTGCGAGGGTGACCGCCATCGGCACAGTCTAGAGAAGATCCGCTCCGAGCAGGGTGACGGTGTCGACGACCCGGTTGGCGAAGCCCCACTCGTTGTCGTACCAGGCCACGGCCTTGACCAGCCGGCCCTGCGCGGTGGTCAGCAGCGAGTCGAAGATCGACGATGCCGGGTTGCCGGTGATGTCGGTGGAGACCAGCGGATCGGTGGAGAACTCCAGGATGCCGCGCAGCGGCCCGGCGGCCGCCGCCTCGAACGCGCTGTTCACCTCCTCGGCCGTGACCTCGCGGGTGACCAGCGCGTTCAGCTCGACCAGCGAGCCGACCGGGACCGGGACGCGCACCGAGTAGCCGCGCAGCCGTCCCTCCAGCCGGGGCAGCACAGCGCCGATCGCGGTGGCCGCGCCGGTGGTGGTGGGCGCGATGTTGAGCGCGGCGGCGCGGGCCCGCCGCAGGTCCCGGTGCGGGCCGTCCTGCAGGTTCTGCTCCTGGGTGTACGCGTGGACCGTCGTCATCGACCCCACCTCGATCCCGGCCAGGTCGTCGAGGACCGCCGCCACCGGGGCGAGCCCGTTGGTCGTGCAGGACGCGTTGGACACCACGTCGTGCCGGGCCGGGTCGTAGTCGCCGTGGTTCAGCCCGTAGGCGATGGTGATGTCGGCGCCCTTCGACGGCGCGCTGACCAGGACCTTGCGGGCCCCGGCGGCGAGGTGCGCCCGGGCGTCGGCGGCGGCGGTGAACCGGCCGGTGGACTCGACGGCCACGTCCACCCCGATGTCCTTCCAGCGCAGCTTCGCCGGGTCGCGCTCGGCCGACACCTCGATCCGGTGGCCGTCCACGATCAGGTGACCGTCGGACGCCTCGACCCGCCGGCCGAACCGGCCCAGGGTGCTGTCGTAGCGCAGCAGGTGGGCCAGGGCCTGCGGGTCGGCCAGATCGTTCACGGCGACGATCTCGACGTCGGCGCCGCGGTCGGCGACCGCCCGGAACACGTTGCGCCCGATGCGGCCGAATCCGTTGATTGCTACCCGTGTCGTCATGCCTCCAGCCTGCGGCGCCGGCCGGGTGCCCCGGCAGGCCCGGCGGCGCCAGCCTCCGCAAGATTCCCGCCAGCGAAGGTACGGCGGTACTCGCTCGGCGACGTGCCGAGGATCCGCTGGAAGTGCAGCCGCAGGTTGGCGCCGGTGCCGACGCCGACCCGGGCGGCCACCTGCTCGACCCCGAGGGTGGTGCTCTCCAGCAGCTCCCGGGCCAGGTCGACGCGGGCGCGCAGGATCCACTGCATCGGCGTGTACCCGGTGTCCTCGACGAAACGCCGCCCGAACGTCCGGGCCGAGACGCGGGCGTGCCGGGCCAGCATCTCCACGGTGAGCGGCTCCTCCAGGCGGTGCAGCGCCCACTCCCGGGTGGCCGCGAACACCTCGCCGAGCGGCTCCGGGATGGTGCGGGGCACGTACTGCGACTGGCCGCCGCTGCGGTACGGGGCCGCGACCATCACCCGGGCCACCGCGTTCGAGGCCTGCACCCCGTGGTCGATGCGGATCAGGTGCAGGCACACGTCGATGCCGGCGGCGACCCCGGCCGCGGTCAGCACCTGCCCCTCGTCGACGAACAGGACGTCGCCGTCGACCCGTACCTTCGGGTAGTCCCGGGCCAGCGCCGGCGCCAGTTGCCAGTGCGTGGTGGCCCGCCGCCCGTCCAGCAGACCCGCCGCGGCCAGAGCGAACGCCCCGCCGCAGATGGAGACCATGCGCGCGCCGCGGAACGCGGCGTCCCGCAGCGCGTCGACGACCCGCGGGTCCAGCGGGCCGGACGCATTCTGGAAGCCGGGGACGATGACGGTGTCCGCCTCGGCGATCGCCTCCAGGCCGGCCTCGACCACGAAGCCGAGCCCGTCGCGGCCGGGCACCGGGCCCGCCTCCAGCGAGCAGGGCCGCAACTCGTAACCCAGGCCGTGGCGCGCGGCGAAGACCTGCGCGGGGATACCGACGTCGAGCGGAGCGGCGCCGGGCAGCACCAGTACGGCGATCTTGTGTAGGTCCACGGATTCGACTCTGCCGGGTGCCCGCCGGCCACGGAACTGGCGGTCCGGACGTTGTCCGTAAGGATCCAGCCACGGTGAACCCGGGGAGCGGGGGCGACCGGCGGGAACCCGGCGGACTACTCTTCACGCGGGTGCGTGTGGCGACGGGAAAGGACGGCCGGCGATGAGGGAGGACCGGACCCGCTCGACAGGGCGGCCGACGCTGGAGGAGGTCGCGGCCCGGGCCGGGGTCGGCCGCGGGACGGTGTCGCGTGTCGTGAACGGGTCGGCGCAGGTCAGCCCGAAGGCGCGGCAGGCCGTCCAGGACGCGATCGACGCTCTGGGATATGTGCCGAACCGGGCTGCCCGGGCGCTGGTCACCCAGCGAACCGATTCGATCGCGCTGGTCGTCTTCGAGTCGGGGGAGCGGTTCTTCGCCGAGCCGTTCTTCGGCCGGATCGTGCAGTCGGTCTCGTCGGTGCTGGTCGCGCGGAACCTGCAGATGGTTCTGATGATCGCGCAGGCCCCGGAGGAGCGACGTCAGCTCGAGGGCTACCTGACCCGCCAGCACGTCGACGGCGCGCTGCTGCTGTCGGTGCACGGTGACGACCCGCTGCCCGCCCTGCTCGAGGAGCGGGGGGTGCCGACCGTGCGGGTGGGCCGCCCGGTGCATCCCGAGCCGGTCAGCTATGTCGACGCGGACAACCGCGGCGGCGCCCGGGCCGCCGTCTCCTACCTGCGCGACCAGGGCCGCCGGTGCATCGCGACGATCACCGGCCCGCTCGACATGGCCGCCGGCATCGCGCGGTACGACGGCTACCGCGACGTCGTCGGCGAGGGCCCGGCCGCCCGCGGTGACTTCGGCGAGCTCAGTGGCGCCACCGCGATGGAGTGGCTGCTCCAGCAGTACCCGAGCATCGACGCGGTCTTCGCCGCCTCCGACATGATGGCGGCCGGCGCGCTGCGGGTGCTGCGCCGCGCGGGCCGGCGGGTGCCGCAGGACGTGGCCGTCATCGGCTTCGACGACTCGGGCATCGCCCGGCACACCGACCCGCCGCTGACCAGCGTCTACCAGCCGATCGAGCAGATGGGCCAGGAGATGGTGCGGCTGCTGCTCGCCAAGCTCGACGGTGACGAGCCGGTCGAGCACGAGACCGTGCTGCCGACCCGGCTGATCCTGCGCGGCTCCGCCTGAGGCCTCAGGTGCCGCCGGCGCCCCGCACGTCCTTCAGCCGGGACTGCAGCGTCGAGGCCTGAGCCTCGGTCAGCGCGCCCTCGCCGAGCCGCTGGCGCACCTTGCCGCTGATCAGGTCGACCTGCTGGTCGACATCCACGTCGCTGCCGTCGATCTGGCGCAGCAGGTTCATGAAGTCGAGGGCGACGTCCGGCCGGATCTCGCCGCGCTCCTCACCGCGTTCCACCGCCGCACGCACCCGGCTCAGCGCCGCGTCCAGGGTGAGGGTGGCCTCGGTGGCCGGTGTCGTCGTGGTGGCCACCGGCGGCTGCGGCGCGGGGGTGGTCGGCGTTGTCGGCGCCACCGACGGGGCGCTGGCCGGCGGCTGGGCGATCTCCTCCCCGCCGTCCGGGCCGCCGACCACGTTGACCAGCACGAGAAAGGCGGCGATCGCGGCGGCCAGGGCGACGCCCGCGCCGACCCGGCCGGCCGTGGAGCCGCGCCGGCCCGCCGACGGGATCACCCGGGCCAGGCCGGTCGGCGGCGGCTCGGGCAGCGGGATCGTGCTGCGCGCCGGGGTGGACGGGATCAGCCGGGACAGTTTGCGCCGGGCGTCGGCGGCCGAGGGCCGGTGCGACGGCTCGTCCGCCAGGCACTCGTAGATCAGGTCGCGCAGCCGTGCCGGCAGCGTCTCGGGGAGCCGGGCCGGGCCGGTGGCCTGCGCCGCGGCCAGTTCCTCCCAGGTGTCCACCGAGTACGGCGGCTCACCGGCCACCATCTCGAACAGCAGCACGCCGAGCCCGTACAGATCGGTGGCGGGCTCGGCCGGCTTGCCGTCGAGGCGCTCCGGCGCCGCGTAGGCCGGCGTGCCGAAGGTGGCGCCGGTGTCGTCGTCGTCGGGCTCGCCGGCGGCGGCGCTGATCCCGAAGTCGAGCAGCTTCACCCCGTCCGGGCAGAGCATGACGTTGCCCGGTTTGATGTCGCGGTGCACGACTCCGGCCGCGTGCGCGGCGGCCAGCGCCGCGGCGACCGCGGTGCCGATCGAGACCGCCTCACCCCACGGGATCGGCCCGTCGACCAGGCGGGCCGCCACGGTCTCGCCGCTGAGCAGCTCCATCACCACGAACGGCGCCACCGAGCCGTCCGGGCGCACCGCCTCGCGGTAGTCGTGCACGGCGGCGATGCCGGGATGGGAGAGCCGCGCGGCGAGGCGGGCCTCGCGCCAGGCGAGGTGAGCGGCCCGGGTGTCGCCGGCCGGGAGCTTGACCGCGACGGGCCGGTCCAGCAACTCGTCCACGGCTCGCCAGACCTGCGCCATGCCGCCGGTTTCCAGCAACGTGACGAGTCGGTACCGCGAGGCCAGGAGGACGCCCGGGGCCGGCCACACATCGTGCATGCGAGGACATTCACTCAGGTCGCGGTGGCATGTCAACTCCGGTGTTCCCGGCGGGCGGCGCATCTCACGGCTGAGGCGGGCGAACATCCGGCTAAGCGGCGCTATTCGCCAAAAGTGGGCAACCAATTGGCAACCCGGGGCACAACCGGTCTGAACCCGAAGGTCCCCAGGATAGGAACTCCCCCGAGGTTTGAGGAGTTCGTTCGATGCGCATGCGCCGTACCGCCGTTGCCGTCGCCATGGCCGCGGCCGTCACCGTTCCCGCCGTCACGACCGGCGTGGCCGCGTACGCCAAGCCGGGCTCGTCGCCCGCCGCGGTGCAGGCCGCGGCCGCCAAGAAGGCACCCGCCAAGCCGGCGCCGGTGAAGAAGGCGCCCGCCAAGCCGGCGCCAGTCAAGAAGGCGCCGGTCAAGGTCGCGTTCGCGGCGACCGGCACGGTCACCGGCGTCGACGCGGCGAAGGGCACGGTCACCATCGCCGCCAAGGCCGGCACCAAGGACGTCAAGGGCAAGACCGTGACGGTCGCCGTGCCGTCGAGCGTCCGCGTCATCCTGAACGGCAAGAAGGTCGCGCTGAGCGCGCTCGGCGCCGGCCACAAGATCACCGTCTCCGGTACGCGGGTCGACGCCGCCTACACCGCCGCCAAGGTGCAGGCGACCGGTACGAAGACGGCCAAGCCCGCGCCCAGCCCGTCGGTGACCCCGACCACCCCGGCGCCGACCGCGTCCCCGACCACCCCGGCGCCCACCGAGGAGCCCGCTCCGGCCGAGGAGCCGGCGCCCGCCGAGGAGCCGGCCCCCGTCGAGGAGCCGGCCCCGATCGAGGCGCCGCAGGGATGAGCCGCCCGGTGACCGGCCCGCCCACCGCCATGACAAGCGGGCGGGCCGGTCACCGTGGTCAGTCCACCGTCGGCGGCATGGTCCGGGCGGCCTCCCGCAACGCGGCCGCCGCCGACGAGTACGGGTTGTAGCTGTACGCCCGCGCCGGCGACCCCGGCACGCTGAAGTACGCGGTGGACAGCTTCGCCGGGTCCGTGGCGATCTCGCCCCGGGCCACCGCGTCGTTGCCGTCGTCCCAGCCCCACGGCGCGTTCGCCGAGTTGACCCCGCACGACCAGGTGCCGGTGCCGCAGCCGCCGCTGGTGTCCCCGGCGAACGTGCCGAGCCCGGCGAAGAGGCTGCTGTTCGTGCGCTGCGCCCACAGCCCGCCGGCCGCGAAGACGTCGACCAGCCGGTAGCGCACGTCCCGGTCGTCCGCGCCGGACGGCGACTCGGCCACCGTCGACGGGTAGTAGACGATCCCGTCGCCGTTGATCGTGTACTGCGGGTACGCCTTGAGCCCGTGGCCCTTGGCCTCCTGCGCGGTGACCGGGTGCTGGAACGAGTCGTGCGGCGACGACTGGAGCTGCAGCGTGCCGTCGATCGTCTCGGAGCCACCGGTCCAGGTGCTGCCCGCCGGCGTGTACGAGAAGAAGTCGCTGTGCGCCACCGTCACCGCCGCCCGCAGCGTCCCGTAGTCGGAGCCGTCGCGTTCCACGGCGAGCAGCACGCCCTCGCCGTCGTTCTCGTGCTCGGTCTCGAAGAACGGGTGGTCCACCCAGTCCCGCGGGTGGAAGAACAGGTATGTCAGGTACCAGTGGGTGGCGGTCTCGGCCACCGAGTAGTAGACGTGCGCGGCCGTCTCACGTCCCGCGTTGTCCCAGTTGTCGCGGCCGTCGAGGTTGCCGTCGAAGTCGTACCGGGTGATCATGTCGGCCCGGCCGCCGAGCGCGTGCGTGCCGGTGGCGTCCACGTCCTGGTAGTGGATCGGCGCCCAGCGCAGCGCCAGCTCCGCCCGGCTCACCGCCGCCTCGGCCGGCGCCGCCACGCCGACAACCGTCAGCATCCCGGCGGTCACGGCCGCCGTCCACCGCCTCACTGCCGAACCCGTACGCATCGACGCCCCTCTCTCGATTTGATACAGCGGCGTCAATATATTCGCGCCGGGTGGCCGACGGGCGAAGATCACGTGACGGAAAAAGGCTAAGTCTGCGGCCGGGCGGGCCGATCGCTGGCAAGTACAGAGAAGTACGGAAGGACGAGGATGCCCGCAGCGGTCGCCGACACCGCCCGCCCGGTTCCGCTGTGGCGGGATCCGGTGCTCGCCACGCTCGCCGTGGTCGGTGTCGTGCTCTTCGGCGGGTACGCCCTGGACGTGGGCAGCCCGCGCGCCCAGCTGGTGACCTGCTGGCTGATCATGCCGGTGCTGGATCTGCTGCTGTTCCGGATGTCCTGGCAGGTGCACCGCACCCTCGACCTGTCGCCGGAGGCGCACCGGTTCTGGCGTACCGTCGCCGTGGTCGGGCTGATCTTCGCCGTCGGTGATCTGGTGCAGTGCGCCGTGGTGCTCGCCGACCCATCCCTCGACCGCCTCGACTTCCACCCGGTGCAGACCGGGTCCGCGCTGCTCGGCGTGATCGTGATCGTGATCGGTGGGGTGGCGCTCGTTCACCCGAGTGCGAACTGGAGCCGTGGTCAGCGCCTGCGATTCCTGCTGGACGCCATGATCGTCAACTGCGCCGCGGCGTCGGTCGCCTGGTGTCTGATGACCCGCCCGAACCTGGTGGCGGCCGGCACGTCGGCGATCGTCACCGCGATGGTCGGCTGCGGCGTGATGTTCTGCGCGGTGCTGCTCGCGGTGAAACTGCTGCTCAGCGGCAACAGCCCGGCCGGTCCGGCGGCTGCTGTGCCGATCACCGCGGCGACCATGCTGCAGGCCGCCGGCACCACGCTGCTGCCGAGCGCCAGCGCCGGGGACACCGCCACCCAGATGCTGCTCATCATCGGCCCGTGCCTGGTGCTGCTCTTCAGTCCCCGGATCCAGCTGCTGCGCGGCACACCGCCCTCCCCGGCCGGGCCACGGGGCGCCCGAGCCGCCCGGAGCCGGCGGTACAGCGTCCTGCCGTACACCGCAACGGTCGTCTGCGCGGCCACCCTGGTGGCCGCGCTGATCGCCGGAGGTCTCGGCCTGCCGGCCTGGGGCGCCCTGGCCGGGCTGCTGCTCAACGTCGCCCTGGTGGTCGCCCGGCAGGTGCTCGCGCTCGCCGAGAACAACCGGCTGCTGGAGCGCCTGGACGAGCGGGAGCGGCGGCTGGAGTCGCTGCTGCGGCACGCCTCGGAGATCACCTCGATCACCCTGCCCGACGGCCGGTTCAGCTACCTGAGCCCGGCGGTGGAGAAGGTGCTCGGCATGCCGGCGTCGGCGGCGCTGGGCCGCTCGTCGCTGGAGATCCTGCACCATGAGGACAGGGCGCGGCTCGGCGCTGAGCTGACCCACCTCTACGCCACACCGGGCGCGCAGCTCACCTATCAGGGCCGGTACCGGCGGGCCGACGGCACCTGGCGATGGCTGGAGGTGGTCGCGGTGAACCTGACCCACCAGCCGGGCATCGGCGGCGTGGTCTGCAACGGGCGCGACGTCACCGAGGAGCGCGAGCTGCACGAGCGGCTGCGCTTCCAGGCGGACCACGACGAGCTCACCGGCCTGGCGAACCGCCGGCGGTTCACCGCCGCGATGGGCGCCGCCGACGGCGACGCCACGGTCCTGCTGATCGACCTGAACGGCTTCAAACAGATCAACGACACGTACGGCCACGGGGCCGGCGACGCCGTGCTGCGGCACGTGGCGGACCGGCTGCGCGCGTGCGCCGGGCCGGACGACGTGCCGGCCCGCCTGGGCGGGGACGAGTTCGCCGTGCTGGTCGGCGACGGTGACGCGGCCGCGGCCGACCGGCTCGCGGCCCGGATCCGGGCCGCGCTCACCGAGCCCGCCGAGATCGGCGGGCGCCGGCTCACGGTCGGCGCCAGCATCGGCGCGGCCTGCGGCCCGGCGGCCGATCCTGATCAGCTGCTCAACGCCGCCGACCTGCGGATGTACGACGAGAAGCAGCGCGCCCGGGCGGTCGTCTCATGACCGCGCCCCGGCGTTACGTGCTGACCACCGCGACCATCGTGCTCCTCGGCGTGCTCTGGTACGCGTGGTGGCTGCTCACCGGCGCCGGCCCGGTCGCGATCGGCTTCCTGTTCATGCCCGCCGTGATGGCCGTCGGCGGCCTGGCGATCCGGGCGCTGCGCCGGTCGGTGCCGCTGGCCCCGGCGGGCCGGCGGTTCTGGATCCCGGTCGAGGTCTGCTGCTACCTGTTCGCGGCCGGGTTCACCCTGCTGGTGGTGGAGGCGTTCCGGGCCGGCCCGGAGCTGCCGGCGATGCCACCCGCGGGGGCGGTGCTGATCGGCTCCGGCGTGGTCGTCGCGATGTGGGGCGTCGCCACCGTGCCGCTCGGCGTGACCAGCCGCTACGAGCGCGGCAAGCAGTGGCTCGACCGCACCATCGCGCTGCTCGGCTGTGCCACGGTGCTCTGGCACTTCGGGATCGCCCCGATGCTCACGGCGCCCGAGCCGTGGACCGCCTCGGCGCTGGCGATCCTGCTGCTCGCCAGTGCCTTCGCGGCCGGCTCGATCACCAAGGTGTCCTACATCGCGGGCGGGCCGGTCGACCGTACGGCGATGCGCCTGGTCGCCTCGACCGGCCTGACCGCGGCCGGCGTGGCGGTGCTCTCGGTCATCGACGGCTACCAGGGCGTGGTCCCGGCGCAGGCGCTCTGCATGCCGCTGTCCGGCCTGCTGATCTCCCTCGGCGCCCGGCGGCAGCAGCTGGCCGGCGGCGTCACGCAGCGGCCCGGCAACGTCTGGCTGCCCTACCTCGCCGTGCTGGCGGTGGACATCCCGGTCGCGCACGCGCTCTTCGACCCGGACTACTGGCGGCCGGGCGCCTGGGAAGGCCGCCTGGTGGTGCTGGCTGCCGTCACGGTCACCGCCCTGGTCGCCGTCCGGCAGTACGTGGTCTTCCGGGAGAACACCCGCCTGCTGAGCGAGAAGCACGCCTCCGAGGCCCGGCTGCGGCACGAGGCCACCCACGACCCGCTGACCGGGCTCGCCAACCGGGCCCTGTTCCGGCAGTCGCTCGACGCCGCGCTCGCCGTCGGCCCGGCCACCGTGCTGCTGGTCGACCTGGACGACTTCAAGACCGTCAACGACTCGCTCGGCCACGACGTCGGCGACGCGCTGCTGGTCGGGTTCGCCGGTGCGCTGTGCCAGGCGGCCGGCCCCGACGGCGCCGTGGCCCGGCTGGCCGGCGACGAGTTCGCGGTGCTGGTCACCGACCCGGAACGGGGCGCCGACGTCGCCGAGCGGGTGATGGCCGTGACCGGCAAGCCGATCAGCACCCACCGGCTGCTCGTGCACGTCAGCGCCGGCCTGGCCACCGCGCCGCGGGGCACCGCGGCGAGCCAGCTGCTGCGCGAGGCGGACGCCGCGATGTACGCGGCCAAGCAGCGTGGCAAGGCGAACTGGGTGCGCTACGCCACCGGCATGGAACAGCCCGCCCAGGCGCACGCCCGGCTCGGCGGCGACCTGCGCCGGGCCCTCGACCAGGGCGAGCTGCGGGTGGTCTACCAGCCCGTCGTCGGGCTGGCCGACGGCCGGGTGATCGGGGTGGAGGCACTGGTCCGCTGGGCTCACCCGGAGCGCGGCCTGATCTCGCCGGCCGAGTTCATCCCGGCCGCCGAGCGGACCGGCCTGATCGTGCCGCTGGGCCGGTTCGTGCTGCGCGAGTCGTGCCGCCAGGCCGCCGCGTGGCTCGCAGAGTTCGGGCCGGACGCGCTGCAGAAGATCGCCCCGAACGTCTCGGTGCGCCAGCTGCACGACCCCGACTTCGTCGCGGACGTGCGCGCCGCCCTCGCCGACCACGGACTCGGGGCGGACCGCCTGGTGTTGGAGCTCACCGAGTCGGCGGTGCTGCGTGGCCAGCAGGTGCTGCGGGTCCTGCACGAGCTGCACGACATGGGCGTGAGTCTGGCCCTGGACGACTTCGGCACCGGCGAGTCGTCGCTGAGCCTGCTGCGCAGCTTCCCGGCCTCGATCGTGAAGCTGGACAAGTCGTTCGTCGACGGCATCGAGCTCGACGAGCCGGGCACCGCGGCGGCCGACGCCCGGCAGGCGGTGGCCCGCGCGGTCGTGCAGCTGGCCGGCGCGCTCGGCCTGGACACGGTCGCCGAGGGCATCGAGAACCAGGAGCAGGCCGACCGGCTGCTCAAGCTCGGCTACACCGTCGGGCAGGGCTACCACCTGGGTCGCCCGGTCAGCCCGGAGGAGATCACGGCACGCTTCGCCGCCCAGCGCGCGGCGTCCGCCGCCGCGGCCTGAGCGCCGGCGGCGGATAGGGTACGGCGGTGGACACGGCGGACGACGGCACCGGGACGGCGCAATCGCTCGCGGCATGGCTGGACCGGCTGACCTTCGCCGACCTGACCGCCGAGCAGGCGACCGCCCGGATCGTGGACGCGATCGCGGACTGGGCCGACTGGCAGGGCTGGCGGGTCTACCGCCGGGCGCCGAGCGTCTTCCCGCTGCCCCCGCCGCTGCGCGGCAACTCGGTGCTGGACGTCGCCTGCGCCCGCCCCGGCGCCGCGCCGATCGCGATCGAGGTGGACCGGCTGGACCGGCAGCGCACGGTCGACAAGCTGCTCGCCGAGGCCGCCGCCGGCCGGGTCGCCATCTGGGTGCGCTGGGGCGCCGGCCCGTTCGAGCCGCCCCCGCTGCCGGTGCACCTGGTCACCCGGGAGGCCGCGCGGCACGCCGGGAAGTGGCGTACGGTCGCGGAGCGCCCCGCCCCGGAACACTCCGGTACGGTCGTGTCCGCCGCCGAGGTCGAGGAGCTGCCGTGGAAGTCATGAGCGACTGCACCGAGCGGCACCTCGCCGCACCGCCCTCTGACCTCGCAGGCGAGGGCCAGGAGGGCATGACAAGGAAGGCAGGGAACGAGTGAGCGAGAGCCCGGACCGTCTCGCCTGGCGGGTCACCGAGCCGCTGCACGCGCTGGTCTACTTCGTGCCGGAGGCCGCGGAGCAGTACTCGCGGTGCGGGCTGGACGCCACCGAGGGCTATTTCGCCTCCCGCGGCGCCGCGTTCGGCCCGGTCGGCCCGGCCGTCGTGACGGCCACCTTCTACAACTTCAACCCGGCCCTGGTCGAGCGGGTGCTGCCCGCCGTGTGGCAGCGGACCACCCCGGCCGCGCTGATCGCCGCCCGCCTCGACGCGGCCGACGCCGCCCTGACCCGGGGCCTCGGCGCCGAGGTCGTGGCCGGCCCGGAGGTGGCCGAGGCGGCCCGGCTGGCACGGACCGCGGCGGAGGCGGCGGTGCGGTGGCCGCACGGCCGCCCGCTCTTCGCCGCGCACGCCGAGCTGCCCTGGCCGGAGCAGCCGCACCTGGTGCTGTTCCACGCGCAGATGCTGCTCCGCGAGTTCCGCGGCGACGGGCACGTGGCGGCGCTGCTGGCGGCCGGGGTGAGCGGCCTGGAGGCGATCGTGCTGCACGTGGCCAGCGGCGAGATCGACGAGCGGTTCCTGCGCGGCTCCCGCGGCTGGAGCCGGGAAGCCTGGGCGGGCGCGACCGAGGAGCTGCGCGGCCGGGGCCTGCTGGACGCCGACGGGCTCACCGAGGCCGGGCGGCGGTTGCGCGCCGAGATCGAGGCGACCACCGACCGGCTGGCCGAGTCGGCCTACCGGGTGCTGGGGGAGGAGGGCTGCCTGCGGCTGGCGGCGCTGACCCGGCCGCTGAGCCGGACCGTGGTCAAGTCCGGGCTGCTGGACCCCCGGCAGTTGATGAAAACCGGCCGTGAGTAGGCCCACGAAGCCCGTTCCGCCGAATCCTTGGTCTGAGCGTTATCGGTCAGTCACGCTTAGTGAGTGACTGAGCAGCGGAGACACCCGGCGTCGTGGTGGGCGCAGTTCCAAGAGGCCTCCGATCGGTTCGACACGGCGTACCTGACCGAGGGCCTGGGAGACCTGATCACCGCCAAGATCTCTTCCCCGCTCCTGCGGCGGGAGGCGGAGATCGCCGCGGACATCGTGGTGCGGCACCTGAACAAGCCGAACAGCGAGGAGCTGGCCGAGCGGGCCCTCAAAGGCGTCGAGCGGCTGGTCGCGACGGTGGAGCGGCTCGGCGAGCGCTCCGGCGAGGCCTTCGAGCTGCGCGAGGCGTATGCGCTCTGCCACCTCCTGGAGGGCCGGTACGGCGAGGCGGCGAACGAGGCCGAGGAGTTCGTCAAGACCCAGGCGATCCTGCGCATCTTCGTCGGCGCGCTGCGGATCGAGCGGTTCGACGGTGACGTGGCGGTGAAGATGCTCGCCTCGGGTCAGCCGCCGTCCGCCGCGCTGCACTCCGGGAAGGTGATCGGCAAGTACAGCTGGTGGCCGAGCTGGCTGCTGAAGGTCGTGACGGAGCGGGCGCTCGCCGGTGAGCTCGACGACGAGACGGTCGCCGCGCTGGACCGCTGCGCGTACGCCGAGCTCAGCCCGGCCCAGGCCCGCATCGCGCGCCGCCTGCTGGACGGCGAGGACGCCCTGATCGACGCCTCCGCCGTCCGGCTGGAGGGGCTCGGCGAGGCCGACGCCGCGCAGAAGCTGCGCAAGGGCGACCTGACCGCGGTCGCCCTCGCCGCCCGCCTCATCCCGATCTGACCGTCAGCAAACTCAAGCGCCGCCCTCCTGCAGGGTCACCGTGGCGGGTTGGAACGACGAGCCGGTGACGTCGATGCCGGCGGCCTTGGCCTGTTCGATCGCCTGCTTGATGTAGTCGTTCGTGTAGGCCAGGCCCTCCGGTGCCTTGGTCAGCACGGTGTCGCCGGTCTGGTTCTTCGTGGTCTGCGAGATCTCCACGGTCTGCTTCCAGGCCGCCTCGTCGATCATGCCGATCCCGCCGGGGGACGGCCAGATCAGCTTGTTGACCTCGTTCATCTGCCACAGCTGGTGGCTCTTGCCGAGCTTCGAGCCCTTCGCGACGACCAGGTCACGGCACTTCTCCGCGTTGTCGCGGCAGAACGCCCAGCCCTTGATGGTGGCGGTCAGGAACTTCACCGTCTGCTGCTGGTAGGCCGGGTCGTTCAGCTTCTCGGTGTTCGCCCAGACCGCGTCCTGCAGCATCGACGACCCCTCGGTCTTCCAGTCGATGATCGAGAAGTCCTCGGCGGTGTAGAGCTTGCCGGTCGCCGGGTTCTTCGCTTCGAGGAGCTGGGCGTACTCGTTGTAGCTCATCGCCTGGGCGGCGTCGATCTCCTTCTTCAGCAGCGCCTGCATGTCGAACTGCTGCTGCACCAGGGTGACGTCCCTGCCCGGGTCGAGCCCGGCCTTGGTCATCCCGGCGAACAGCTCGAACTCGTTGCCGAAGCCCCAGTTGCCGACCTTCTTGCCCTTGAGATCGGCGGCCGTCTTGATGCCGCTGTCCGCCCACGCCACCTGGTAGGTGCCGGACCGGGCGAAGATCTGCCCGACGTCGGTGATGCCGGCGCCCTGCTCACGGGAGGCGAGCGCCTTGGGCACCCAGGCCACCGCGTAGTCGGCCTTGCCCTGGGCGAGCACGGTCTGCGGGACGATGTCGACACCGCCTTCGAGCAGTTCGACGTCGAGTCCCTGCTCCTTGTAGAAGCCCTGGTCGACAGCGGCGATGTAGCCGCCGAACTGGGCCTGGTAGAACCACTGCAGTTGCAGCTTGATCGGGGTGAGGGCACCGCTGCCGCCGGGCGCGGGGGTGCTGGGCGTGTCGGCGGTGCCGCACGCCGCGAGGAGAAGGACGGAGACGAGAAACAGTCGTCGCATGAGAACCCCTAGTCGATCAGGCGGGTTTTCCACGGCATGGCCAGACGCTCCAGCAGGAGCGTGACCAGGTAGAAGGTGAGACCGAGCAGGCAGGCGCCGGCCACGAAGGCCCAGGCACGGGGGTACGCGGTGAACGCGGCGGCGGAGGTGATCCGCGCGCCGAGCCCGTCCTGCAGGCCGCCGAAGTACTCGGCGACGACCGCGGCGATCACGGCCAGCGACGACGCCTGCCGCAGGCCGGTGAAGAGGTGGGGGAGCGCGCCGGGGAGGCGCACCTTGCGGGCGAAGGTCCAGCCGCCGGCCGCGTAGGTGTGCATCAGCTCCTGGTGGACCGGGTCCACCTCGCGCAGCCCGCGCAGCGTGTTCAGGAAGACCGGGAAGAAGACGACGATGGCGGTGACGATCCGGCGCGGGACGCTGCTGGTCGACTCGAACATGTTGTTGAGGATCGGCGCGAGCGCGATGATCGGCAGCGCGCTGATCACCGCGGCGAACGGGATCGACACCTCGCCGAGCAGCGAGAACCGGCTCGCGGCGAGGGCCGCCAGGATCGCGAGCAGGCTGCCGGCGATCAGGCCGACCAGGGCGTTGGCGCCGCTGGCCAGGGCCGCCTCCCAGACGTTGCCGCGCTGCGCGACCAGCTCCCGCCAGATCGCGGCGGGCGCCGGCAGGATGAACGGCGCGACCCGGCCGAGCGTGACGGTCAGCTCCCAGAGGACCAGGGCCAGGACTCCGGCGACCACCGGCGGCAGGACCCGCCTCATCCCCGGAGCGCCTTCCGTACCTCGGTGATCTTGTCGAAGTAGACCGGGGACTGCCGGCCGGCCTCGTCGCGCGAGGGCAGGTTCACCTCGATCGACGCGGTGATCCGGCCGGGCCGGGCGGACATCACCACCACCCGGTCGGAGAGGAACACCGCCTCGGAGATCGAGTGGGTGACGAAGACCGTGCTGGTGCGGGTGGTGGCGCAGATGGCGAGCAGCTCGGACTGCAACCGCTCCCGGGTCATCTCGTCGAGCGCGCCGAACGGCTCGTCCATCAGCAGCAGGGGCGGCTGCACGGCGAGGGCCCGGGCGATCGCGACCCGCTGCTGCATGCCGCCGGAGAGCTGACCCGGGTAGTGCCCGGCGAAGTCGGCGAGGCCGACCAGCTCCAGCATCTGCTCGGCCCTGGCCTTGCGTTCCGCCTTGCCGACGCCGCGCAGCTCCAGCGGCAGTTCCACGTTGCGCCGGACGGTCCGCCACTCGAAGAGGCCGGCCTGCTGGAAGGCGATGCCGTACTCCTGCTCGCGGCGGGCCTGCGCGGCCGGCCGGTCCGCCACGGTGACCGTGCCGGTGGTCGGCGGGATCAGGTCGGCGATCAGGCGCAGCAGGGTGCTCTTGCCGCAGCCGGACGGCCCGATCAGCGAGACGAACTCGCCGTCGCCCACGCTGAGATCCACCTCGGACAGCGCGGTGACCTCGTCGGACCGGCCCTGATTGAAGACCTTCGTGACGTTCTCGACGACCACGGCACTCACAGGGTCACCACCTCCACGTGGCGCCGGTGCCGCATCAGCGGCACTTCGAGCAGACTCACGGCGGCCGCCACGAGCAGGCCGAGCAGCGCCGCCCCGAGCATGGCCGTGTACACCTTGGCGGGATCCGAGGTCGCCTCCCGCGAGTACTCGATGATCAGACGGCCGATGCCGCCCCGCGTACCGGTGGAGATCTCCCCGACCACCGCGCCCACCACCGCGGCCGCGCCCGCCAGGCGCAGCGCCGGGAAGAGATAGGGCAGCGCCGCGGGGAAGCGGAGCTTCGCCAGCGTGCGCCACCAGCCGGCGGCGTAGCTGCGCATCAGCTCGACGCCGGCCGCGGCCGGCGACTGCAGGCCGCGCAGCATGCCCACCGCGACCGGGAAGAAGGCCAGGTAGGCGGCGATCACCGAGACCGTCGCCCAGGGCGGCATGATCGTGCCACCCCAGCCGGCGATCAGCGGCGCGAGCGCCACCAGGGGCACGGTCTGCGAGAGGATCACGTACGGGAGGAGCCCGCGCTCGACGATCCGGAACCGTTGCATGGCGACCGCGAGGGCGAGTCCCACGGCGGCGCCCGCGAGGAACCCGACCGCGGTGATGCCGAGGGTGAACAGGCAGGCCTGAAGGACGACCAGCCACACCGGACGGCCGCCGGCCAGCTCGGGTGCGCCGAGCCGTTCGGCGATCGTCCACAGGTGCGGCATGGAGAGGTCGTCGGCGCGCGGGAGCACCCGCACGCCGAACAGCACCGTCCCCTCCGGGTTGCCGACCGCCTTGTAGCCCTCCCAGACCAGGGCGAAAGCCACCAGCCCGGCGAGGACCGCGAGGGCCCTCCTCATGCGAACGCCGGGATGATGTGTTGGCCGTAGGCGGCGAGGGTTTCCGCCTTGGCGTCGTGCTGCAGGTAGACGGCGAACTGGTCGGCGCCGAGCGACTTGAGCTCCTGCAGCCGCTTGACGTGGTTCTCCACCGGGCCGAGCACGCAGAACCGGTCGACGATCTCGTCCGGCACGAACGTGGTGTGGGTGTTGCCGGCCCGCCCGTGCTCCGAGTAGTCGTAGCCCTCGCGGGCCTTGATGTAGTCGGTCAGCGCCTGCGGGACCGCGCCGCTGCCGCCGTAGCGGGCCACGATGTCGGCCACGTGGTTGCCGACCATCCCACCGAACCAGCGGGTCTGCTCCCGCTGGTGTTCGAGGTCGTCACCCACGTAGGCGGGGGCGGCCACGCAGAACTTGATCGCGTCCGGGTCCCGTCCCGCTCTCGCCGCGGCGTTCCGCACCGCGGTGATCATCCACTCGGCGATGTCCGGGTCGGCGAGCTGCAGGATGTAGCCGTCGCCCACCTCCCCGGTCAGTGCCAGGGCCTTCGGACCGTAGGCGGCGACCCACACCTCCAGGCGGCTGTCCGGCGCCCAGGCGAATTGGATCTCGTTCCCGCGTACCGTGACCCTCTCGCCGTTGCCCAGCCCCTTGATCACCTGGACGCTCTCGCGCAGCTGGCCCAGGGTCTGCGGGGTGAGGCCGAGGACGCGCAGCGCCGAGTCGCCGCGGCCGATGCCGCAGATGGTGCGGTTGCCGTACATCTCGTTGAGGGTGGCGAAGGTCGACGCGGTCACCGTCCAGTCCCGGGTGCCCGGGTTGGTCACCATCGGGCCGACCACGATCCGCTCGGTGGCGCCGAGGATGGCCGAGTAGACGACGAACGGCTCCTGCCAGAGCACGTGCGAGTCGAACGTCCAGAAGTGACTGAAACCGGCCGCCTCGGCCTTCTTCGCCCACTCGACCACCTCCAGCGCCGGTGGGTCGTTCTGCAAGACAACACCGATGTCCATGCCGGCCCCCTAGAGCAGGTAGTCGCTGAGGCCGCGCTTGAGATACCGGCCGCGGCCGGCCCGCCCGGTGTACTCGCCACCGGAGGCGATCACCTCGCCGCGGGACAGGACGGTGTCGACCTTCCCGTCGATCTCCCAGCCCTCCCAGGCGGAGTGGTCCATGTTCATGTGGTGCGTCTCGACACTGATCCGGGTGCGCCCGTTCGGGTCGTAGAGCACGATGTCGGCGTCCGAGCCGGGCGCGATGATGCCCTTGCGCGGGTAGAGCCCGAACATCCGCGCCGGGGTCGTCGCGATCGTCTCCACCCAGCGGCTCAGCGACAGCTTCTTGTCGACCACGCCCTGGTAGAGCAGGTCCACCCGGTGCTCGACGCTGCCGATCCCGTTCGGGATCTTGGAGAAGTCACCCCGGCCGAGCTCCTTCTGGTCCTTGAAACAGAACGGGCAGTGGTCGGTCGAGACCACCGACAGGTCGTTGGTGCGCAGCCCCTGCCACAGGTCGGCCCGGTGGCTCTCGTGCTTGCTGCGCAGCGGCGTCGAGCAGACCCACTTGGCGCCCTCGAACCCGGGCGCGCCGAGCTGGTCCTCCAGCGTCAGATAGAGGTACTGGGGGCAGGTCTCGGCGAACACGTTGCGGCCGTTGTTCCTCGCCGCGGCCACCTGCTCCAGTGCCTTTGAAGCGGACAGGTGCACGATGTAGAGCGGGCAGTCCGCGGCGACGCTCGCCAGCCAGATGGCCCGGCTGGTGGCCTCCGCCTCCAGCTCCTGCGGGCGGGTCAGGCCGTGGTGGATCGGGTCCGTCTCGCCGCGCTCCAGGGCCTGCTTGACCAGCACGTCGATGGCCGGCCCGTTCTCCGCGTGCATCATGATCATGGCGCCGTTGTCGCGGGCCTTCTGCATGGCGCGCAGGATCTGGCCGTCGTCGGAGTAGAACACCCCGGGGTACGCCATGAACAGCTTGAAACTGCTGATCCCCTCGTTGGCGACCAGGTGGTCCATCGCCTTGAGGGAGTCGTCGTCCACCCCGCCGAGGATCATGTGGAAGGCGTAGTCGATGTGGCAGTTGCCGTCGGCCTTGCCGTGCCAGGCGGCCAGGCCGTCCTGGACCACCTCGCCGTAGCGCTGGACCGCGAAGTCGACGATCGTGGTGGTGCCGCCGATCGCGGCGGCCCTGGTGCCGGTGTCGAAGGTGTCGCTGGCGTGGGTGCCGCCGAACGGCAACTCCATGTGGGTGTGCGCGTCGACGGCGCCGGGGATGACGTACTTGCCGGTGGCGTCGATCGTATGGTCGATTTGTGGGGATTGATCCGGCGCGAAGATCGCCGCGATGGTTTCGCCCTCGATGAGGACGTCGGCTTTCACCGCTCCGGTGGGGCCGACGACCGTGCCGCCCTTGATGAGAGTCGTCACGGCGCCACCAGCCCGTCGTAGCTGTCCGGGCGGCGGTCGCGGTAGAACTGCCACCGGTTGCGGACCGTCTCGAGCAGGCTCAGGTCCAGGTCACGGACGATCAGCTCGGCGTTGTGGGTGTCCGCCACGTCGCCGACGAACTTGCCCTCCGGGTCGACGAAGTACGTCTGCCCGTAGAAGTCGTTGTCGCCCAGCGGCTCCACGCCGACCCGGTTGATCGCGCCGATGAAGTACTCGTTCGCCACCGCGCTGGCCGGCTGCTCCAGCTGCCACAGGTACGCCGACAGGCCGCGGCTGGTCGCCGACGGGTTGAAGACGATCTGCGCGCCGTTGAGCCCGAGCGCCCGCCAGCCCTCCGGGAAGTGCCGGTCGTAGCAGATGTAGACGCCGACCCGGCCGACCGCGGTGTCGAACACCGGGTAGCCGAGGTTGCCGGGGCGGAAGTAGAACTTCTCCCAGAAGCCCTTGACCTGGGGAATGTGGTTCTTGCGGTATTTGCCGAGGTAGCTGCCGTCGGCGTCGACCACGGCGGCGGTGTTGTAAAGCACGCCGGGCTGCTCCTGCTCGTACATCGGCAGGATCATCACCATGCCGAGCTCGGCGGCCAGGGCCTGGAAGCGCTCGGTGGTCGGGCCGGGGATGGACTCCGCGTATTCGTAGTAGGCCGCGTCCTGCACCTGGCAGAAGTACGGGCCGTAGAACAGCTCCTGGAAGCAGATCACTTTCGCGCCCTGGGCGGCGGCGTCACGAGCGTAGTCCTCGTGCGCCTTGATCATCGATTCCTTGTCGCCCGTCCAGGTTGTCTGGACGAGGGCGGCGCGGACGACTCCGGTCGTCATTGCGGGCCCCTCTCTTCGTTTCGCACGCGCAGTGCGCCCGAAAAAGCGCCTGTGATCGTGTGTCTACTCCCTGTGATAGGTCCTGCGCCAGAGCTTGCTTCTGAACGCCGGATGCCGTAGGACACTAACGACACACATTGAAGCGAACAATTGCCGTTACGTAACCGTTTGTTTCGGAGAGGTAATTTGCTCACCCTGATCACCGGGGCGGTCCAGGACCGCAGCGCCCGGGGCATCGCCGCGGCCGTGAGCCGCCTGATCACCGCCGGACGGCTGCCGGCGGGCGGGCGGCTGCCCACCGTGCGGTCGGTGGCGAGCGAGCTCGGGGTCAGCCCGACGACGGTCAGCGAGGCGTGGCGCAGCCTCATCCACGCCGGCGCGATCCAGACCCGCGGGCGATCCGGCACGTTCGTCGCCGGCCCGCTGCCGCCGCGCGAGCGGTTGCGCTACACGCAGCTCAGCGGGATGCGGGTGGCGCTGCCCCGGGATCTGTCGACCGGCGTACCGGATCCGGCGCTGCTGCCCGACCTGAGTGAGTCGCTGCGCCGCATCGGGGACGGCCGGTGGGCGGGCTCCTATCTGGACGTTCCGGTGCTGCCCGACCTGGAGGCGGTGCTGCGGGAGCGGTGGCCGTACTCGCCGGAGCGGCTCACCGTGGTCGACGGCGCGATGGACGCGCTGGACCGGATCGCCGGCGCCGGCCTGCGTTTCGGTGACCACGTGCTGGTGGAGAACCCGGCGTTCGCCCCTCTGCTGGACCTGCTGCAGGTGGTCGGCGCGACCGTGGTCGGCGTGCCGATGGACGCCGGCGGCCTCGACCCGGCGGCGTTACGGCAACTGCTGCGCGACTACCGGCCGGTCGCCCTCTTCCTGCAGCCCCGGGCCCACAACCCGACCGGCGTCAGCATGAGCCCGCAGCGGGCCGAGACGCTCGCCGAGATCCTCCTGGAGGCGCCGAACCTGCTGGTCGTCGAGGACGACCACGCCGGTGACATCGCGTCGGCGCCGCCGGTCAGCATCGGCTCGCACCTGCCGGACCGGACCGTGCGGGTGGCCGGCTTCTCCAAGAGCCACGGGCCGGACCTGCGGCTGGCCGCCGTCGGGGGACCGGCCCACGTGGTCGACGCGGTCGCCGACCGGCGGCTGCTCGGCCCCGGCTGGTCCAGCCGGCTGCTGCAGGGCGTGCTGCTCGACCTGCTCACCGATCCCGGCGCGATCGCCCAGGTCGCCGCGGCCCGGGCGGCGTACGCGGCGCGGCGCGGCGCCCTGCTCGCGGCGCTGCACACCCGGGGTGTCGCGGCCACCGCGGCCGACGGGATCAACCTCTGGATGACCGTCCCGGACCAGCAGCACGCCCTGGTGGCGCTGGCCGCGCACGGGGTGGCGGCCGCGCCCGGCGCGCCGTTCTGCGTCACCCCGCTCCCCGACGACCACCTCCGGATCACCGCCGGCCTGGTGGCCGGCGGCTACGACGAGCTGGCCGGCGTCCTCGCGTCGGCGGCGTTCCAGAACAGCCGCGGCAGCGGCCGGCGCGGCGTGGGCCACCCCCACGGTTGGCGCTGACACGTCTCCTTGAGGAGGAACTTCGATGAGTCTTCTCGACCGGCACCGGGCGGTCATGCCCGGCTGGATGCCCGTCTATTACGGCGACGACGCTCTGGAGATCGTCTCCGGCAGCGGCCGCCGGGTCACCGACGCCACCGGCCGGTCCTATCTGGACTTCTTCGGCGGCGTGCTGACCACCATGATCGGTTACGACATCGCCGAGATCAGCGACGCGGTCCGCCGGCAGATCGACACCGGGGTCGCGCACACCTCCACGCTCTACCTGATCCGGCAGCAGGTCGAGCTGGCCGAGAAGATCGCCCGGCTCTCCGGGATCCCGGACGCCCGGGTGTTCTTCACCAACTCCGGCAGCGAGGCGAACGAGGCGGCGCTGCTGTTCGCCTGCAACGTGCGCCGCTCCAACCAGATCCTGGCGATCAAGAACAGCTACCACGGCCGGACCTTCGCCGCCATGGCGGTCACCGGCCACCGCAGCTGGTCCTCCAGCTCGCTGACCCCGCTCGCGGTGAACTGGCTGGCCTCGGCCGACCGGCTGCGCGGCCGGATGGCCGGGCTCTCCGACGGCGACCTGCTCGACGCGGCGGTCGACGACCTGCGCGAGGTGCTGGCCACGGTCACCGCCGGGGACGTGGCGGCGCTGATCGCCGAGCCGGTCCAGGGCGTCGGCGGGTTCGTGCACGGGCCGGACGGGCTGCTCGGGGCGTACCGCAAGGTGCTCGCCGAGCACGGCATCCTGCTCATCGCGGACGAGGTGCAGACCGGCTGGGGGCGCACCGGCGAGCACTTCTGGGGCTATCAGGCGCACGGCGTGACGCCGGACCTGATCACCTTCGCCAAGGGCATCGGCAACGGGTTCGCGCTCGGGGGTGTGGTCGGGCGGGCCGAGGTGATGAACGCGGTGCCGGCGATCAGCTTCTCCACGTTCGGCGGCAACCCGGTGAGCGCGGCGGCCGGCAACGCGGTGCTCGACTACGTGCTCGACCACGACCTGCAGGGCAACGCGCGACGGGTGGGGACGATCCTGCTGGACGGGCTGCGCGCGCTGTCGTACCCGATCCTGGGTGAGGTCCGCGGCCGCGGCCTGATGATCGGCCTGGAGTTCGTGCGGCCCGGCACCGTCGAGCCGGACGCCGCCACCACCGTCCGGGTCTTCGACCTGTGCCGCGAGCGCGGTCTGCTGGTCGGCAAGGGCGGCCTGTACGGCAACGTGCTGCGGCTGGGCCCGGCGCTGACCCTGACCGAGGCGGAGGCCCGGGAGGGCCTGGCCATCCTGGCCGACGCGATCGCGACCGCAGCCGAGGAAGGTTTTGTCGGCAAGTAGGGAACTTTTGCTTGTTCTGAAGAAACTTGACTTCACTGTGGACGAAACCCCTCGGTAACGTCCTCACTCATGTAGGTGTGTCTATATGAGGGGGGACCGCAATGTCGCAGTCACTGAGTCGCCGCCGGCTCCTCGGCGCAGCAGCCGCCGCTGGAGCCGCGGGCACGCTCGCCGTGCCCGGCGCCGCGGCGGCGGGCGGGGGAGGTTCGCTCCACCGCGTCCCGCGTGACCAGATCAGCGTCCAGCTCTACACCCTGCGCAACCAGCTCAGCATCGACCTGGAGGCGAGCCTCGAGGAACTCGCCGAGATCGGCTACACCCGCGTCGAGCACGCCGGCTTCGTCGGCCGGACCGCGGCGCAGTTCCGGGCCGCCCTGGACGCGGCGGGCCTGCGGGCCACCTCCGGCCACGTCGGCATCCCGCAGCCGTTCAACGCCGACACCTGGAAGCGGGCCCTGGAGGACGCCGCGATCGTCGGCAACAGGTTCATCGTCCACCCCTACTTCGGGGCCGGCCCGAACGGGCCGATCCGCGACGCCGCGGTCTACCGGGCCTTCGCCCGCGACCTCAACCGGGCCGGCGAGCTGGCCCGGCGGGCCGGCCTGAGCTTCGGCTACCACAACCACCAGAACGAGTTCTTCCGTCAGTCCGGCACCGACGTGACCGGATTCGACATCCTGACCAGCGAGACCGACCCGCGCCTGATGCACCTCGAGGTGGACCTGTTCTGGGCGTTCCGCGGCGCCAGCGACCCGGTCGACCTGATCAGGCGGCACCGCGGCCGGATCAGGCAGGTGCACGTCAAGGACCTCAACGAGAACGGCAGCTTCGCCGACCCCGGCGCCGGCCTGATCGACTTCGGCCGGATCTTCGAGCGGTCCCGGGAGGCCGGCCTGGTCGAGTACATCGTGGAACGCGACGACGCGGGCAGCCCGCCGCGGACCCCCGCCGACGCCCTCGTCACCGCGAAGGTCGGCTACGACTACCTGGCCGGGTTGCGGTTCTGATGCGGCGTACCCGGGCAATCATCAGCGTCGTCGGGGTGGCCGTGCTGGCCGTGCCGACCGCGGCCGTCGCCCACCCGGGCCACGAGTTGCCGCCCGCGTCCGACTTCCAGAAGGTCACCCTCAACGACTTCCCCGGCGAGCCGATGGCGCTCGCCGTGCTGCCGGACCGCCGGGTGCTGCACACCGCCCGCACCGGGCAGGTGCGCATCCACGAGCCGTCCACCGGGCGCAACGTCCTGGCCGCGACCATCCCCGTCTACCAGCACGACGAGGAGGGCGTGCAGGGCGTCGCGATCGACCCGGGCTTCCGGCACAACAAATGGGTCTACATCTACTACTCGCCGCCGCTGAACACACCGACCGACGATCCGGCGACGCCGACCGTCAACGAGGGCAACGCGCCCGAGGAGGGCACCGCCGCCGACTGGGCCCGGTTCCGGGGCGTGCTGCGGCTGTCCCGGTTCAAGCTGGTCGGCAACACGCTCAAGCTGAACACCGAGCAGCGGATCCTCGACGTCCCCACCGACCGCGGCCAGTGCTGCCACGTGGGCGGGAAGATCGACTTCGACCGGGACGGCAACCTGCTGCTCTCCACCGGCGACGACAGCAATCCGTTCCAGTCCGACGGGTTCGCGCCGATCGACGAGCGGCCCGAGCGCAACCCGGTCTTCGACGCGCAGCGCACCTCCGCCAACACCAACGACCTGCGCGGCAAGCTGCTGCGGATCAAGGTCGGCCGCAACGGCGGCTACACCGTCCCGCGCGGCAACCTGTTCCGGCCGGGCACCCCGAAGACCCGCCCCGAGATCTACGCGATGGGGCTGCGCAACCCGTTCCGGTTCACCGTCGACCCGGACACCAACGTGATCTACCTGGCCGACTACTCGCCGGACGCGCAGCGGCCCAACCCGGCGCGCGGGCCGGCCGGGCACGGGCGGTGGATGGCGATCGACAGGCCGGCGAACTACGGCTGGCCGTACTGCGTGACGCCGGACATGCCCTATGTGGACTACGACTTCGCCACCGGGGTGTCGGGGGCGCCGTTCAACTGCGCGGCGCCGGTCAACGAGTCGCCGCGCAACACCGGCCTGCGCAACCTGCCGCCGGTGGAGAAGGCGGAGGTCATCTACAGCTACGCCGCCCACCCGCAGCTGGGCACCGGCGGCATCGGCCCGATGGGCGGCCCGGCCTACGACTACGACAAGCGGTCGCGGTCGCCGTTCAAGTGGCCGGCGACCTTCGACGGGCTGCCGCTGTTCGCCGAGTGGACCCGTGACTACGTCAAGGCGTTCCACCTGGACCGGCGCAACCAGGTCACGCAGATCGACGCGGTGCTGCCGGAGCTGGTCTTCGACAACCCGATGGACCTGGAGTTCGGCCCGGACGGCGCGCTCTACGTGCTGGAGTACGGCGACGGGTACTTCGCCGAGAACCCGGACGCCCAGCTGTCCCGGTTCGACTTCGTCCGCGGCAACCGCACCCCGATCGTCAAGGCGGCCGCGACGCCGACCTCCGGGCAGGCGCCGCTCACCGTGCGGTTCTCCAGCGCCGGCACGACGGACCCGGACGGCGACGCGATCCGGTACGCGTGGGACTTCGACGCCGACGGCCGGGTCGACTCGCGCGAGCCGAACCCGACCCACACGTTCACCGAGAACGGCAATTACCGCCCGACGCTGAAGGTCACCGACAGCACCGGACGGTCCGCGTCGGCCGAGGTGATCCTGCCGGTCGGCACCCTCGCCCCGGTGGTCACCTTCGTCACCCCGGTGGAGGACCAGCCGTTCGAGTTCGGTGACACGGTGACCTACGAGGTGCAGGTCACCGACGACGCGCCGATCAACTGCGCGGCGGTGACCGTGACCTACATCCTCGGTCACGACGAGCACGGGCATCCGCTCTCCACGTCGCAGGGCTGCACCGGCTCGATCACCACGTTCGTCGACGGCGGGCACGCCGGGGCGGAGAACCTGACGGCGGTGTTCGTGGCGTCGTACACCGACACCGGCACGCCGCCGCAGACCGGCACCGACCAGGTCGTCCTGACCCCGACCGAGTGACACACGACGCCGGCCGGGCGGTTCGCCCGGCCGGCGCCCGTCACGGGTACCAGCGCAGCTCGACGGTGTTGCCGTCGGGGTCGCTGACGTAGATCGAGGTGGCGGTGCCGCGGGCGCCGAAGCGCTGCACCGGCCCCTCCAGCACGGTGAACTGGCCGGCCAGTCCGTCGAAGGGCTCGACCACCAGGCACAGGTGGTCGACGTTCGACGCGTGACGGGGCGCGGCCACCAGGTCGATGATGGTGTCGGCGGTGATCCGTACGGACGGGAACGGCACCCGGCCGGCGCGCCACTCGTCGACCCGGACCGGAGCCAGGCCGAGCTTGCCGCAGTAGAAGGCGAGGGACCGCTCGACGTCGGCCACGTTCAGCACCAGGTGATCGAAGGCGGTCACGGTGATCTTCGTTGTCGTCATGCCGTTCATCGTGGTCCGGACGGACCGGGCGACCAAGATCCGATCACGCTACGATCGTTGACCTCAAGTCAACGATGGGAAGCCGGGATGCTCGAGCGGTACGAGGTGGAGACCTTCCTGACGCTGGCCCGCGAGCTGCACTTCGGGCGGACCGCCGGGCTGCTGCGGATCTCCACCGGGCGGGTCAGCCACGTCATCAAGGGGCTGGAGCGCCGGGTCGGCGCGCCGCTGTTCGAGCGCACCAGCCGGGTCGTCCGGCTCACCCCGATCGGCGCCCGCCTCGCCGGCGACCTGGCGCCGCTGGTGGCCGGGATCGAGGACGCGATCCGGCGGGCCGCCGAGGCGGGCCGGGGCGTCAGCGGCCGGCTGCGCGTCGCGTTCCTGGGGGAGTGGACCGCGCCGCTGCTGCTGAAGGCGGCCGCCCGGTTCGGCGAACGGCACCCGGACTGCGCCGTCGACGTGGTCGAGGTGCAGCTCGCCAACTCGCGGGCCAGCCTGGTCGACGGCAGCGTGGACATCCTCTTCGCGTCGTACCCGTTCGACGGGATGGAGTGCGGCCCGGTGCTGCTGACCGAGGAACGGGTGCTCGCGGTGGCTGCGGACCACCCGCTCGCGGGTGAACAGAAGGTGTCGCTGGAGGTCCTGGCCGACCATCCGGTGATCCAGTACCCGGCGGTCACCTCGAACGCCTTCAAGCGCGACCGCACCCCGGAGCGGACCCCGTCCGGCCGGGCGGTGCCGAAGGGGCCGTCCGGCAACAGCTTCTCGGAGATGCTCACGCTGGTCGCGATGGGCCGGGGCGTGCTGCCGGTCGGCTCGCACAGCCGCTCGTACTACCCCCGGCCGGACATCGTCTACGTGCCGATCAGCGACGCCCCGCCGATCAACCGCGGGCTCGTCTGGCGCCGGGCCGGCACCACCGAGCGGATCCGCGAGTTCGTCCGGGCGGCCTCCGAGGTGAGATCAGCCGAACGGATCTAAAAAACTGTTCACCCGTTCGTAGTTGACGGATGCGATTCGTAATGGGTTGCTCACAGCCCGATCAACTTTGGAAAACGGCAGGTTAACGGGGGCCGAATCTTGTACATGTAGCGTTTTCGCTCTGGCCGCCGGTGGTCTCACTCGGTCACGATCTGCGCGTGACAGAAACATCCGTGATCTTGGCGCTGGTGGTCCTCACGGCCCTGGCCTTCGATTTCACCAACGGGTTCCATGACACCGCGAACGCGATGGCCACCTCCATCGCGACCAAGGCGCTACGGCCCAAAACCGCTGTGGCGCTCTCCGGCGTTCTGAACCTGGTCGGCGCGTTCCTCTCGGTGGAAGTCGCGCTCACCGTCACCAACGCCGTCGTCAAGATCCAGGACAAGAGCGGCGCACCCAAGACCGAACTGCTCGCCGACGGCGGCAGCGGCCTGCTGCTCATCATCCTCGCCGGCCTGGTCGGCGCGATCATCTGGAACCTGCTGACCTGGCTGCTGGGCCTGCCCTCCAGCTCGTCGCACGCCCTCTTCGGCGGTCTCGTCGGCGCGACCGTCGCCGGCCTCGGCTGGGCCGGCGTCAACTGGAGCGGCGACGGCTCGAAGCTCGACGGCGTGGTCGGCAAGGTGCTCCTGCCCGCGGTGATCTCGCCGGTCATCGCCGCCGTCGTCGCGGCCGTCGGCACCTGGGTGATCTTCAAGATCACCGCAGGGGTGGCCGCCCGCTTCACCGAGCAGGGCTTCCGCTGGGGCCAGATCGGCAGCGCCTCGCTGGTCTCCCTCGCGCACGGCACCAACGACGCGCAGAAGACCATGGGCGTCATCACGCTCGCCCTGATCGCCAGCGGCCACTGGAGCGACCTGGAGAACATCCCGCTCTGGGTCAAGGTCTCCGCGGCCCTCGCCATCGCGCTCGGCACCTACCTCGGCGGCTGGCGGATCATCCGCACCCTCGGCAAGGGCCTCACCGACATCAACCCGCCGCAGGGCACCGCCGCGCAGTCCGGCGCGGCCGCGGTCATCCTGGCCTCCAGCCACCTCGGCTTCGCGCTCTCCACCACCCACGTCGCCACCGGCTCGGTGCTCGGCTCCGGCCTCGGCCGCCCCGGCGCCAAGGTCCGCTGGGCGGTCGCCGGCCGCATGGTCGCCGCCTGGCTGATCACGCTGCCCGCGGCCGGCCTGTTCGGCGCGGTCACCTGGTGGATCGGCAACGCGGTCGGCGGCACCGCCGGCGCCCTGGTGGTCTTCACCCTGCTGGTCCTCGCGTCCGGCGCGATGTGGCTGCGCTCGCGCAGCGGCCGGGTCGACCACGAGAACGTCAACGACGACTGGGACGGCGACACCGCTCCGGCAGCCGCCACCCCCGCCGCCGTCCCCGCCGTAGCGGCGAACTGAGAGGCGCGACATGCACAACTTCGGATTCGCGCTCGACGGCGCGTGGCAGGTGCTGCTGGCCGGGCTCGCTCTCGGCGCCGGACTGCCGATCCTGTTCGCCCTCGGCATCCGCTCGCTGGCCTGGGGCGCCGGCGAGGCCGCGGTGAACCCGAGCGGCGTCACCGTCCCCGGTGGCCGCCGCCCGCTCGGCACCGTGCTCGGCTACCTGCTCTTCGCGGTGGTCGTCGTCGGGGTCGTCCTCGGCATCACGTTCATCGTGGCCGGCGGCTTCGGCTACAAGATGGACTTCTCGAACATCTACCCCACGTTCATCGCGAAGTAGGCAGACCTCGAAAGGCCCGGCGCCCGGCGCCGGGCCTTTCTCGTGCTCAGATCAGGGTGCGGGCCAGGACACCGATGTCCGGGTTGTCGGTGAAGAGGCCGTCGATCCCGGTACGCAGGAAGATGACCTGCTCGTCGATCGCCTTTCCGTACGCGCTGACGTCCGTGCCGACGCGCAGCTCCGCCGGGAGGAACGAGTTCTCCGCCCGGAACGTGTACGGGATGACCTTCAGGCCGGCCGCGTGCGCGTTCGCCACCAGGGCGGTGGGGGTGCCCAGCGTCCCGTCCGCCTTGCGCGGGATGATCTGGCTCTTCTCCGGGCCGAGCCCGTCGACGAACTGCGACAGCTCCTTCAGGCCGGCCGGGGTCAGGTACTCCGCGTACGACCGCGGGTCGTTGAACGGCCCACCGGACGCGCCGGTCAGGAAGACCAGCGGCACCTGCAGGCGGTACTCACCGGCGAGCGTGCGCAGGTTGGCCGCCTCGAAGGACTGCACGAACACCTTCGCGCCGCGCCGGTCCAGCCCGTTGCGCCGCAGCGTGCGGACCAGCGGCTTCTCCAGCTCCAGGCCGAGCTGCTGGAAGTAGGTCGGGTGCTTCGTCTCCGGGAACACCCCCAGGTCCCGGTCGAGCTCCCGGGAGAGCCGCTTGCGCAGGTCCAGGACCTCCTGGAAGGTCGGCACCTCGAACCGGCCGTCGTAGAGGGTGTTCTGCTGCCGCAGCGCGGGGATCCGCTCGGTGGCGCGCAGCGTCTTCAGCTCGGCCAGCGTGAAGTCGTGGGTGAACCAGCCGGTGACGCTGACCCCGTCGAGCGAGACGGTCCGCTTGCGGCCGGCGAACTCCGGGCGCGACGCCACATCGGTGGTGCCGCCGATCTCCGGCTCGTGCCGGCACACCAGCACGCCGTCCTTGGTGATGACCAGGTCCGGCTCCATGTAGTCGGCCCCCATGCGGGCGGCCAGTTCGTACGACGCGAGCGTGTGCTCCGGCCGGTAGCCCGAGGCGCCCCGGTGTCCCACCACCAGCGGCGCGGGCTTCCCGCCCGGCCTGCCGGTCCCGGCCCACGCGGGCGCTGAAGCAGCCCCGGCCAGCACCGGCGTCGCGGCCGCGACCGCGCCGAAGCGCAGCACCTGACGGCGATCTGCCACGTTGTCCTCCACCGAACTCTTCTCCGGCGACGATCGCCGGGGATCCGAAAGGCAGTCGACGTGATGCATCCGTCCGAGATCGAACAAGTACATGACCGCCCGGCGAACGCAGCACTAAGGGTGACCCGGCGTGTCCCCGTCGCGCCGGCATGGATCGAGCGCCATCAAGTGAACGACTCCCGCCCATCCCGGGTCCGGTGTGTGACGGCAACTCGACAGTGGTGAATGCGTCGCCCGCGCATAGCCTGGGCAGATCAGGAAGCGACCCGATCCCGGTGCGGGCGAGTTCAGCTCGCTCTTCGTCAGCCTGTTCTTCGGCTTCGCGATCAACATCCTCACCGCGGAGACCAGCGGTTGGTGGGCGCCCCTGCGGCCGTTGACCGCCTACCCCTACATCTGGGTCCCGATCTCCATCGCGGTCTGGTTCGGCTGGCGTGCCTGGCGGCGCCGCCGGCACGCGATCACCTGGACCGGGCCGGAGAACCCGTACCCCGGCCTGGCGCCTTACGACGCCGATCGCGCCGCCGTGTTCTTCGGGCGCGACCGGGAGACCGCGGAAGTCCTTCAGCGCATCGACCGGGCCGGGCTGGCGCCGAAACAGCGCCTCGTCCCGCTGGTCGGTCCGTCCGGCAGCGGCAAGTCGTCCCTGCTGCGCGCCGGTGTGCTGCCCCGGCTGTCGCGCAAGTGGCGCGTCATCGGCCCGTTCCAGCCGGGTCCCGACGTCTTCCTCGAGCTCGCCGTCGCCGCCGGGCGCGCAACGCCGGCCGAGCACGCCCGGACCGCGGCGCTGCTGCGCGACGAGGCGAAGCGGGAAGCCGCGCCCGAGCTGTTCCTCGCGCTGCTGGCCGGCGACCAGAAGCGCGTGGTCCTGGTGGTGGATCAACTGGAGGACCTGTTCACGCTCTCCAGGGAAGAGGACCGGGGCCCGTTCCTCAACCTGCTGCACGCCGCGCTGGTGGCGAAACCCGCGTTGTCGGTGCTGGCCACGATGCGGCCCGAGTTCCTGGCCACCGCCACCGGCCTGCACAGGGGACTCTTCGACCTGCCGGTGCCGGTCGCCTCCCTGGATCCCCGGCGGGTGCGCACCGCCATCGAAGGCCCGGCCGAGGCGGCCGGGGTGTCCTTCGAACCGGGCCTGGTCGACCTCATGGTCGCGGAGGCGACGGTGGGCGACGCCCTGCCGTTGCTCGGCCACCTGCTGCAGCGGCTCTTCAGCGAGGCTGAGCACGACAAGATCACCACCGCCCGGTACGACGCGGCCGGGCGCGTCGGTGGCGCGATTGCCGCGCACGCCGACACGGTGCATCGAGAGCTTCAGGCCTCCCACCCGCAGGATGCGATCAACCAGGTACTCCTGCGGTTCATGGGCTGGGAGCGGGACGGCCCGGTCCGGCGTACGGTCACCCTGGCCGACCTGGACGACGAGTCCGGGCGAATCGTGGCGGAGTTGCGTCAGGCCCGCCTCGTCACCGACCTCGATGCCGGCCGGCGGGTGCTCCTCAGCCATGACGCGCTGTTCCGGCACTGGCGGACCCTCGCCGACCTCGCCGAGCAGCACCGCACCGCCCTCCATCTGATCACCCTGTTGGAGCAGCGCGCCGCGGCGTGGGCGGTCTCCCACCTCGACGACGACCTGTTGCGGGGCCGGGCCCTGCAGCATGCCCTGGAGTCGACGGCTGGGCTGACGAGGTCGCCCACTCTGGAGCGCTTCTTCGCCGCCTCGGCCTCCGGGGACAGCGACGACGAGCGGGTGCGCGCCGACCGGGCCGCGGCCTGGGCACAGGAGCTGGCCGGCCGCGATCTCGACCTGGCGATCGGAATTGCCGCCACGGCGGTCCGGGAGCTGACGCCGTCCCCGATCGCCGCCGCGACGTTGTGGGGTCTGGTCGCCACTCCCGAGCTGAGGGAGCTCCGCAACGGGCACGACGGCCGGATCATCACCTCGGCCTGGTTGCCGGACGGGCAGCACGTGCGGACCGTGGACGACACCGGCAAGATCTGCACCTGGACGAGCGGCGGCCGGCTCGTGGCGGTGAGCCGGGTGCCGGTGCCGTTCCCGTGCGAGGATCTGGCCCTCAGCCCGGACGGAAGTCATCTGCTGGTGGGCGAGGACAAGTCGGCGCAGCTGTGGCGGCTGCCGGACGGCGTGCGGGTGCGCGACATGCCGTGTGCCAGGTGGGGCCCGGGCAATCTCAGCTGGAGCCGGGCCGACCGGTTCGAGGTCATCGAGGAGCAGGGGCTTGTCGCGTTGTACGACCTTTCCGGAGGCGAGCCGATGCGGGTGCGACCCGGGATGGCCGACCTGGCCGGTCTGCGCGCGCGCTCACCTCGGGGCGACCGGATCGCGATGGTCGACGAGGAGGCGCTGGAGATCTGTCCGGTCGGCGGTGGCCCGGTTCTCCGCCGGCGACGGGACCGCCGCAGTGAGCCGGTCCGCTTGGTGTGGTCGCCGCGTGGTGACCGGATCGCGGTCCTCAGCAGGCCGGTGCGACGGTTCTCGGGTAGCGGGGACTGCCTGCTGACTCTCTATGACCAGGACGGTGTCCGGTGCTCGGAATGGGTGTTCGACGGGCTCGAGGTGTTCGCCTGGTCGCCGGACGGCCGCACGCTGGCGGTTGCCGTCTCGGACGACGAGAGCGACGGAGTCGAGTTCCGGGACGCCGCCGACGGGACCGTGCTGCAGCGGTCGCCGGTCGTCTACCGGGCACACTCGCTGAACTGGTCGCCCGACGGCCGGCATGTCTTGGTCTGCGCCCTGGGCGCCACCGAGATCCTGGACCGGCGGGCTGACACCACCGTCACCCTGGCATCCGGGTTTCTGCGGCGGTTCGCCTGGGCACCCGATCACCGCCGGGCGGTCAACGTTCCGAACGTCGGCGCGGCCACCGTGGTCTCCTTCGACGGGCTGCCGATGACGCTGGCCGGCAGCGAGGACGCCTGGGATGCCACCTGGGCACCCGATGGGCGCCGGATCGCCGTGCTGACGGACGGGTGGATCGCCTTCTGGGCGCCGGGTGCCGGCACGCGCGCCGCCTCCTCCTTCCCCGTGCCGGACCGTCTCACCACTCTCTGCTGGTCGCCGGGTGGGCAGTGGATCGCCGCGACCGAGAGCGGCGGATTCTTTCTCACCGGTGAGGAGGCCGCGGTCACGGTCCTGGACGCCCGGACCGGGCAGACGCGGTGCCGATGGGAGCCGGGGACCAGCGCTGGTGGCCCGCTCGCCTGGGCCACCGACGACAGCACCCTGGCCGTCGGCGGCACCGATGAGGTGGTCCTCTGCTCCGTCACGGCCGGGGACGTCGTGGTACGCCTGCGATGCGAAACCGGCAAGATCGAGACGCTCGCGTGGTCGCCGGCCGGTGACCGGCTGGCGGTGATCGGCCGGGCGGGCGGATGCATTCGCGACGTCCGCACCGGTGACACCGTGGTTCCGGCCGATCTGCCCGGCTCGCTCCGGGCGCTGTGCTGGTCGCCCGACGGAACCTCGATCGCGGCGTCCGAGAACGACTGGATCCATCTCTGGGACGCCGGGACGGGAGTCCGCCGTGCCGTGCTGAGGCTGCCACCTCTGCACGCGTCCGTCCACCTGTCCTGGGACGACGAGCTCCGCTCGACGGGCAAGGACGGCACCGTGCTGGTCTGGACCGTGCCGGGCGACCCGCCGGAGGCCGCCGGCGTGAGACACCGCCCGCTGAACGAGGAGGAGAGGCGCAGGTTCGGCCTCCCACCCCCGCCGCAGCCGGCTTGACGGGCGGTCAGAGCCGCAGGTGAGACCAGTCGAGCAGGCCCTCGCCGAGGTCCCGGACGGTGGCGAGCAGACCCAGCCGGGCTGCTCGCAGCGCCGGGTCGTCGGCCATCACGAAGACCTCGTCGAAGAACCGGCCCAGCGGCGCCACCAGGGGAGCGGTCGCGGCGACGAACCCCGGCACGTCGGTGAAGGCCGGCACCCGGCCCACGGCTTCGTGCAACGCCAGCTCGGCCGGCTCCTTCAGGGCCGCCGGGTCGTAGCCGGCCGGGGTGCCCGCCGGCACGATCCGCCGGGCCCGCTGGACCGCCTCGGCCACCGCGCGGAAGCCCGGATCGCTCACCGCGGGCGCCAGCGAGGCGAGCAGCGAGTCGGCGACCGCCGGCCGGGCGGCGTGCGGCAGCACCGCGCGTACCCGGTCGACCGGCTGGCCCTCCTCGACGAGCACCTGCTCCAGGCGCTTGGCGAGGAACTCGCCGCAGGCGTCGACGACCGCGCGGGGGACCGGCACCGGCTGCGACGCGTACGCGAGCGCCTCCACCAGGTCCAGGGAGGCCAGCTCGGGCGTGGCCCGGTGCACCGCGATCAACCCCAGGAAGGCCCGGCGCACCGCGAACGGGTCGCTGGATCCGGTGGGCAGGCCCACGGTGGCGGCCAGGCCGGCGACCAGGTCGAGGCGGTCGGCCAGGGAGAGCAGCGCGCCCGGCACGCTGCGCGGCAGCTCGTCGCCGGTGTTGCGGGGCAGTTCGGCCTCGTAGACCGCCTGCGCCACCGGGCGGTCCTCGCCGGCGTGCAGCGCGTAGTCGCGGGCCATCACCCCGGCCAGGCTGGTCATCTCGGTGACCAGCTGCGAACCCAGGTCGAATTTGATCAGCGACGCGGCGCGTTCCAGGACCGGGGTGCGCAGGCCGAGGCGGTCGGCGATCTCCAGCGCGAGGGCGGCGATCCGGTCGGCCCGTTCGGCCATCGAGCCCAGCTTGTCGGTGAAGGTCAGCCGGGCGAGCCGGGCCCGCATGTCGCCGGGCGTGGTGGCCAGGTCGGCGCGGTAGAAGAAGGCCGCGTCCTCGTACCGGGCGCGCAGCACGGCCTCGTTGCCGGCCCGGACCAGCTCGACGTCGACCGGCCCGTTCGCCACGGTCACGAACATCGGCAGCAGCGCCCCGTCGGCGTCCCGCACCGGCAGGTAGCGCTGATGCTTGCGCATCACCGTGGTCAGCACCGCGTCCGGAAGTGACAGGTAGGCCTCGTCGAACGTCCCGAGCAGCGGCGTCGGCTGTTCCACCAGGTCGGTGATCTGGTCGATGAGGGGCGCCTCGCCCTTCACGTCGATCCGCCCGTCCGGGTAGACCAGGTCCTGCGCGCCGATCACGATCAGCTCGCGACGGTCCTCGGGGTCGGCGACGATGCCGCCCAGGCCGAGCGTCTCCAGGAACGTCTCGGCCGACTCGATCTCGGCGGTGGCGGGTTCGGCGGTGCGCAGCAGCCGGGTCTCGCGGCCGGCGGCCAGCGTGGACACGGTCACCGGCACGACGTCGTCGCCCCAGAGCGCGGTCAGCCAGCGCAGCGGCCGGCTGAAGGCCAGCTTCGGGTCGTTCCACCGCATGTTCTTGGCCGCGCGCAGTCCGGTCACGACCTGCGCGAGCACGGCGGCCAGCACGTCCGGCGCCGCACGGCCGGCTTCGTGCTTCTTCAGCACCACATGGGGTACGCCGCCCAGCTCCTCGTTCGTGACATCGGTGAGAGCGGCGCCCTGACCGCGTACGAAACCCTCCAGCGCCCTGGTGGGGGTGCCGTCCGCACCGTACGCCGCCTGGGTCTTCGGGCCTTTGACCGTGCGCACGTGGTCGTCCTCGCGGGCGGCGACGGCCGGCACGACGGCGATGAGCCGGCGTGGCGTGCCGAAGACGCGCGGCTCGCCGTGCGCGAGCCGGGTGGCCGCCAGGCCCTCGGTGAGCAGGCGGAGCATCTGCTGCCGGGCCGAGCGCAGCTCGGCCGGCGGAAGCTCCTCGGTGCCGATCTCGAAGACCAGGGTGCGTTCCCCGGACGCGGTCTGCGCGGCGCTCGCCGGCCGGGCCGCCGCGAGCGGCTCCACCGTGCCCAGCGGATGGTCCAGTTCGGCGCGGCGGGCCACCCAGAGTTTGGCGACCTCACCGGCGAGGCGGCGCATCCGGGCGAACTCGGCGGCCCGCTCGGCGGTGGAGACGGCGCCCCGCGCGTCCAGCACGTTGAACGCCTGCGAGCACTTCAGCACGTAGCTGTGGGCGGGCACCGGCAGCCCGGCGTCGATCATCCGCTGGGCCTCGGACGCGTAGATCTCCAGGAGCCGCTTGTTCGCCTCGACGTCGGCGTCGTCCAGGTAGTAGCGGGACATCTCGTACTCGGACTGCCCGAACACCTCGCCGTAGCTGACGCCCGGCGCGTACTCGATCTCCTTGAAGTGGGTCTTGTCCTGCAAGGCCATGATGATCCGCTCGATCCCGTAGGTGATCTCCACGCTGACCGGATCGAGGTTCAGGCCGCCCGCCTGCTGGAAGTAGGTGAACTGGGTGATCTCCAGCCCGTCCAGCCAGACCTCCCAGCCCAGGCCCCAGGCGCCGAGCGCGGGGGAGGCCCAGTTGTCCTCCACGAACCGGACGTCGTGTGCGGCGACGTCGATGCCGAGCGCGCGCAGGCTGCCCAGGTAGAGCTCCTGCGGGTTGCCCGGGTCCGGCTTGAGGATGACCTGCAGCTGGGTGTGGGTCTGCAGCCGGTTCGGGTTCTCGCCGTAACGGGAGTCGTCGGGCCGCACCGACGGCTCCACGTAGACGACCTTCCACGGCTCCGGGCCGAGGACCCGCAGGAACGTGGCCGGGTTCAGCGTGCCGGCGCCGACCTCGGTGTTCATCGGCTGGACGACGAGGGCGCCCTGATCCGTCCAATATGTGGTCAACCGGGCCAGTGCGTCCTGCATGGTGAGCATGGGTTCGAAGTCTAGGTGTGGCCCCGCGGGGGTAGGAAACCGAACATGCTTCCCGGAGATCTTTACGCCTTTCAGGACCTTCTTTCGGAGGAAGAGTCCGCGACCGTCCAGCGGGTGCGGGACTTCCTGGCCACCGAGGTCATCCCGATCGCGAACGAACACTGGACCCGCGCCGAGTTCCCGACCCACCTGATCAAACGGTTCGCCGGTCTCGGTCTGGCCGGCGTCGAACGGTCGTCGCTGCTCAACGGCTGGCTGGCCCTGGAGATGGGGCACGCCGACGCGTCGATGGCGACGTTCTACGGGGTGCACGCCGGCCTGGCCATGGGCAGCATCCAGACGTGCGGCTCGCCGGAGCAGCAGGAACGCTGGCTGCCGGCGATGACCGAGTTCGACAAGATCGGGGCGTTCGCGCTGACCGAGCCGACCGGCGGCTCGGACGTGGCGGCCGGGCTGCGCACCACGGCCCGCCGGGAGGGTGACACCTGGGTCCTGAACGGCAGCAAACGCTGGATCGGCAACGCGACCTTCGCCGATCTGATCGTGCTCTGGGCCCGCGACGAGGCGGACGGGCAGGTCAAGGGATTCGTGGTGCCCGGCGACGCGGCCGGCCTGACCGCCACCAAGATCGAGAACAAGATCGCGTTGCGGATCGTGCAGAACGCCGACATCTCGCTGGTCGACGTACGCGTCCCGGAAGCCGACCGGCTGCAGCGGGCGAACTCGTTCAAGGACACCGCGAAGGTGCTGCGCCAGACCCGGGCCGGCGTCGCCTGGCAGGCCGTCGGGGTGATGCTCGCCGCCTACGAGATCGCCCTGCGCTACGCCGGCGAACGCGAGCAGTTCGGCCGGCCGATCGCGAAGTTCCAGCTGGTCCAGGACCTGCTGGTCCGCATGGTCGGCAACGTGACGGCGTCGCTCGGCATGTGCGTGCGGCTCGCCCAGTTGCAGGACACCGGCGTCTACCGGGACGAGCACTCGGCGCTGGCGAAGGCGTACTGCACCACGCGCATGCGCGAGGTGGTCGGCTGGGCGCGCGAACTGCTGGCCGGCAACGGCATCGTCCTGGACTACGACATCGGCCGGTTCGTGGCGGATGCCGAGGCGCTCTACTCCTACGAGGGCACCCGGGAGATCAACTCTCTCATCGTCGGCCGGGCGATCACCGGCCACGGCGCCTTCGTCTAGACAGCGGTCAGATGTAGTTCTTCTGCTCCACCTGCTGGGTGGCGGTGAAGGCCAGGTCGCACGTGGTGTTCTTGCCGGCGGGGCTGTGCCAGCGCAGGTGGAAGTGGCCGGTCCGGACCGGCGGAACCAGGTCGATGTCGGTGGTGGTGGCGCCGGGCGGGAAGTGGCGCCAGCCGGGTGTGCCCGGCTTCGGGACGGAGCCGGGCTCGGCGGTGAAAGCCAGGACGCCGCTGGAATCCGGCTGGGCGCAGGAGCGGCGGAAGGTCAGGCGGACCGGGCCGGGGCCGAGGGTCTGGCCGGGGCCGGTGGCGGCGCAGTCAGGATGGCACTGGACGCGCGTGCCGGACCAGCTGAACAGCTTCCGGTCGGCGGTGCGCGTGGTGTAGACGGCGAGGTAGTCGCTGCCGGAGGCGCGGCCGCGGAGGTGGTTGCCGCGGTAGACGGCCTGGTACTCGCCGGAGGCGCGGGCGGTCAGCGTGGCGCTGAAGGCGCCGGAGGCCGCGGCGGTGGTGGCGCCGATGCGGACGAACGGGTGGGCTTCCTGCTTGCGGAAGTAGAGCTCCACCGGGCCGGCGTTGCCGGTGGCGCCGAAACCGGCGCGGCCCGAGAGGGTGACGCGGGTGCCCTGCTTCACCTCGGCCGCGGCGATGGTGAAGGTCATCGTCACGCGGGCCGGTTCGGCGTGCGCCGGTGCTCCGGCGGCCAGCACGAGGACTGCGGCCGTGAGCAGGGGTGTCGCGCGCATCTCGGGGTCCTTCCGGATCGGGGAATGCGGCCCGAAGCTATCAGCTTCGGACCGTTTCATCCCGATTCGTAACCCTGGGCGGCGCGTCAGGCGCCGGTCAGGCGCACCCCGCCGCCGCCGCGCTTCGCCTGGTACATCGAGGCGTCGGCGTCGCGCATCAGGGCGCTGAACTCGATCGCGTGCGACGGGAACAGGGCCACGCCGATGCTCGCGCCGATCCGGACCTCCTGGCCCTCGATGTCGAACGGCTCGCGCAGCCGCTCGCAGATCCGCTCGCCGGCGCGGACCGCCGCGTGCTCGTCCGGGTCGCCGGTGAGCAGGACCGAGAACTCGTCGCCGCCGAGCCGGGCCACCAGGTCGGGGTGGCGCACGGTGTTCTCCAGGCGCTTGGCCACCAGCTGCAGCAGGACGTCGCCGGCGTGGTGCCCGACGGTGTCGTTGACCTGCTTGAAGCCGTTCAGGTCGAGCAGCAGCAGTGCCACCCGGGTGCCGGTGGCGGCGGCGATATCCACCGCCTGCTCGGCCCGGTCCAGCAGGTGCTTGCGGTTCGGCAGGCCGGTCAGCGAGTCGTGGAACGCCTGGTGGGTCAGCTCGTCGACGTGCACCTGGGCGGCCTGCCGCATCCGCGCGCTGTCCATGATCAGTGCGCCTTCCACGGCGAGCTGCTGGGCGAGGATCCGGTCGCGGGAGCTCCACTCGCGGGTGCCGCCGGAGTCGCCGCACATCATCATCCCGACCGGGCCGGCGCCGGACATCAACGGCATGGCGATGAACGACTGGGTGCCGATGGTCTGCGCGAAACCGCCGGTCCGCAGCTTCGCCGTCGTCACGTCGCCGATCATCACCGGCTCACCGGACTCGGCCGACGCCCGCCAGACGGGGGAGTCGGCGGCCGGCTTGCCGATCAGGTTCTCGGCCAGGGTGTCGCGGATCCGCGCGGGGAAGCCGACGCCGTGCACGTAGCGGATCCGGCCGTCACCGTCGATCAGGTGCAGGGCGGCGTGCTCGGTGCGGAACGCGGTCGCGCAGGACCGGGCCAGCAACTCGGCGGCGGCCTCCACGTTCGCCGTGGCCATGCCCTGCTCGAACAGCTCCCGGATGGTGGCGCTGCTGTGCGCGACGAACTGCCGCTGCTTCTCCGCGGCCAGCCCCTGCAGGGTGGTGGCGAAGTGCAGCGCCATCGTCGAGATGGTGTCCTGGCGCAGGTCGGCCAGCGCCGTGCCGGTCAGCAGCAGGACACCGACGGTCTGCCCGCCGATCCGCAGCCGGATCGCCATCTGCTCGCCGTTGATCACCGGCTTGCCACCGGCCGGGGCGCGGAACACCTTGCCCGCCACCAGCTGGTCCCGCCGGCCGGGTTCACCGAAGCGCGCCGTGGCGGTCATCATGCCGGTCTCCGAGTCCAGCTCGAAGACCGTGGCGGCGGTCAGCCCGGCCACCTCGACCAGGTGCGGCGTGGTCAGGTCGAGCACGTGCTGCACCGACGGGGTGTCCTTGGTCATGAACGCCACCAGCTCTGCCAGCAGCAGCGACTGCCGGTCCGGCGTGATGTCCGCGCCCGGTCCGGTGTGCGTTTCGGTGCCCACACTCATGGCCCTAGAGGTCGGCATCGCGGACCGGCGGTTGAGCCGCGGAAGGACCGGCGGCGGGGGTAAAACGGGTGCGCTACGGGTAGCCGGTCTCAGCCGTTCCAGGGCTCGGCCGGAAGGCAGTCGCGGTCCGGCTCGACCACCCGGGAGTAGATCACTTTCCCGGAGGGGTCGGTGTAGCACCGGCCGGGCACCGACATCGGTTCGAAGAGCGGTTCCCGTTCGATCACCCGGCCGGCCGGGTCGTAGGCGACCAGCTCAGCGCCGGGCTGCACGTCCTCGGTCACGGTGACCAGGCCGAAGGCGCCGTTGGCCAGCCGTGCCTCGGTGCGGTTGCCGGTGCCGTGCTCCAGCACCAGCCGGTGCACCCGGTGGCTGACCCGGCCGGCGGCGAAGACCCACCCGTGCTCGAGCTCCGACGAGGCGACGCTCATCCGCTGCACCGGCCCGGGCAGCCAGTCGTGCTGGCCGCCCCAGCGGTCGTAGCCGTACCCGTGGGAGCCCTCGCGGGACCCGGAGCGGACCTCGTCGCAGGTGAGGTAGCCGTCCTCGGCGAAGAAGACGGCGATCGCCCGGCCGCCGCGCTCGATGGCGACCGCCAGCTCGCCGGTGGCGGCGATCGTGCGCAGCGTTCTCTCGTTCTGCTCGTCGTCGCGGAGGTCGTCGACGCAGTTCTCCACCGTCGCGAGCAAGGACGGGCTCAACTCGGCCCGGCCCATGGCGACGGTGGTGACGCCGGTGTCTGCCGCGTCGCGGGGGAGGAGCTGAACTGCCCCGGCCGCGGCGGCGAGCACGACAGCGGCGGCGAGGGCGAGGCGGGCCCGGCTGATCCGGCGGGCCGGCTCCCGGACGTCTCGCAGCAGGGCGGCGCGCATCCGGGCGGCCTTCTCGGGTGGCAGGTCGCGCTCGGCGGGCGGCTCCAGGTCGATGATCATGATTCCTCCGTGGGCTGGTCTTCGGCGAGCAGGCGGGCGAGGCGGGAACGGGCGCGGCTGACCCGGCTGCGCACGGCGGTCTCGGTGACACCGAGGACGGCGGCGGCCTCCGGATAGGAGACGCCGGACCAGAGGCAGAGCGCGACCGCTTCGCGTTCGGCCAGGGGCAGCCGGCGTACGGCCGTGAGCACCTGCCGCATACGCCGTTCGTCGTCGAGGCGCCCCGCCACGTCATCGGCGGGGTCGGCGACCACCGGGTCGGGACGGGCGCGCAGCAGCCGGTGACGCCACCGGGTGAGCGTGCGCTGCTCGGAGCGGGCCTGGTGGCCGGCCGTGACGAGCAGCCAGGGCAGCGGTGATCCGTCGACCAGGCGCACGTCCGCGCGGCGCCGCCACGCCGTCAGGAAGGTGGCCTGGGTGACGTCCTCGGCCATGGACCAGGAGCCGGTGAGCCGGAACGCGTGGTTGTAGACAGCCCGGGCGTACCGGTCGAAGACGAGGCCGAAGTCGCCGGTCTGCCAGAGGCTGTCGTGCTGGGTCGTCACATCCCACTATGGCCACCGCCGGGCGAGTTGTTGCACCGGTGACGGGTCGTGAACCGGCAGTTGCTCCAGTGTTTCCGGATCATTGCGCTGGGAGCGCTCCCATGTAATGCTGTCCACATCGGCCAACGATCCCCACCGATGTGTTGGCCGCCGTTCCCTCGGCGCGCTCCCGCGCCACCCCCGTCTCGAGGAGTCCTCTATGAGACCCATCCCCACCCGTGCGCGCGCTCTCGCGGCAGCCGCCGCTGTGAGCGTCGTGGCCGGTGGCGGCGCCGTCGCCATGGCCACCAGCGCGAGTGCCGCGGCCGGTTGTCGCGTCAACTACACCGTCAACCAGTGGAACACCGGGTTCACCGGCAACGTCACGGTCACGAACCTCGGCGACGCGATCAGCGGCGGCTGGAACCTGACCTGGACGTGGCCCGGCAACCAGACGATCACCCAGGGCTGGAGCGCGTCGATCAGCCAGTCCGGGCAGAACGTCACCGCCACGAACCCGTCGTGGGCGGCCTCGCTGCCGACCAACGGCACGGCGAACTTCGGCTTCAACGGCAGCTTCTCGGGCACCAACACGGCGCCGGCCTCGTTCACCCTGAACGGCACGGTCTGCACCGGGTCCGTCCCGTCCGGCTCGCCCTCCAGCTCCCCGTCGAGCTCCCCGTCGAGCTCGCCCTCCAGCTCGCCGTCGACGTCCCCGTCGAACCCGACGGACCCGGGCACCCGGGTGGACAACCCGTACGCGGGCTCGAAGGGCTACGTCAACCCGGAGTGGAAGGCCAAGGCCGAGTCGGTCGCCGGTGGTAACCGGGTCTCCAACACTCCGACCGCGGTCTGGATCGACCGGATCGCCGCGATCAACGGCACCACGGGCAGCAGCTCGAACGGCTCGATGGGCGTCCGGGACCACCTGGACGAGGCCCTGGAGCAGGGTGCCGGCTACATCCAGTTCGTGATCTACAACCTGCCCGGCCGCGACTGCGCGGCGCTCGCCTCCAACGGTGAGCTCAAGCCGGACGAGCTGCCCCGCTACAAGACCGAGTACATCGACCCGATCGCCGCGATCCAGGGCGACGCGAAGTACCGGAGCCTGCGGATCATCAACATCGTCGAGATCGACTCGCTGCCGAACCTGGTCACCAACACCTCCGGCCAGCCCGGCGGCACGGCGACCTGCGACACGATGAAGGCGAACGGCGGCTACGTGCAGGGCATCGGTTACGCCCTGCAGAAGCTCGGCGCGCTCGGCAACACCTACAACTACGTGGACGCGGCGCACCACGGCTGGATCGGCTGGGACTCGAACTTCGGCCCGACCGCGGACATCATGCTCGAGGCCGCCCGCGCCTCCGGCAACGTCAAGAACGTGCACGGCTTCATCACCAACACCGCGAACTACTCGGCGCTGCGTGAGCCGTTCGTCCAGCCGACCACCACGGTGAACGGCCAGAGCGTCCGCCAGTCCAAGTGGATCGACTGGAACATGTACACCGACGAGCTGACCTTCGCTCAGGCGTTCCGCAACCGGCTCGTCTCGATCGGCTTCGACTCGGGTATCGGCATGCTGATCGACACCTCCCGCAACGGCTGGGGCGGCTCGGCCCGGCCGACCGCGGCGAGCACCTCGACCGACGTGAACACCTTCGTCAACGAGTCCCGCATCGACCGCCGGATCCACGCCGGCAACTGGTGCAACCAGTCCGGTGCCGGTCTGGGTGAGCGTCCCACCGCGAACCCGGCCTCGGGTATCGACGCCTACGTCTGGGTGAAGCCGCCGGGTGAGTCGGACGGCTCCAGCAAGCTCATCCCGAACAACGAGGGCAAGGGCTTCGACCAGATGTGCGACCCGACGTACACCGGTAACGCCCGTAACGGCAACAGTATGTCCGGCGCACTGCCCGACGCCCCGATCTCGGGCGCCTGGTTCCCCGCGCAGTTCCAGCAGCTGATGCAGAACGCGTACCCGCCGCTCTCCTGATCGGCTGATCCATCCGGCGACCGGCCGGCGCCCCAGTGGCGCCGGCCGGTTGTTGCAATACGAGTGCATCGTTACCTACCGTTGCCGGCATGGCAAAGGCGTGGGGTCTTCTTCGTTTCGTCGTGGTCTACGAGCTGCGGCTGTGGGCCGCGCTGTTCCGCTGGATCCTGCGCCGGCCGATCCCGGTCGAGCCGGGCACCGAGCGCTTCGAGTACGTCGGCGCGGTCAGGATGATCCTGGGCGTCTTCATCGGCGTCTCGGCGCTGGAGATCCCGATCCTGCACCTCATGGTGCCGTGGGAGACCGTGCGGATCGCCCTGCTCGCCATCGGCGTCTACGGCCTGATCTGGATGTTCGGCCTGCTCGCCACCATGCGGGTCTACCCGCACCTGGTCGGCCCGGCCGGCCTGCGCATCCGCAACAGCATCACCCTCGACCTGCTGCTGGAGTGGGACGCGATCGAGTCGATCGAGGTGCGCCGCCGCTCGATGCCGCCGGGCGGGCAGACCCAGCTGGAGGACGGTGTGCTGTCGCTCGGCATGGCCAGCCAGACCAGCATCGACGTGCGGCTGACCGCCCCGCGCGTGGTCCCGGTACGCAAGACCCGTGGCGAGCCGGTCAGCGTGATCCGCTTCCACGCCGACGACCCGGAAGCCCTGGTGGCGGCCGCCCGGGCCCGGACTCAGCCCTTGGCGGTGAAGAACCGGTAGACCGCGCGGTAGGGCACCGCGGTGGTGGCGTTCGCCGCGCACGCCCCGGCTGGGGCGACGCCGCCGACGGTGTCCAGCCGCTGGATGTAGGTGACCTTGCCGAACACCCCGTCACCCCGGGTGGTCCTCGCGGTGATCCGCAGCTGCGGGATGCTGTCCGGGTGGTCCGACGGCTCCCGCAGCACACCCTCCGGGCTGCCCTCCACCAGCGAGCCGTCCTGGTCCGACTGCCAGCTCGGGCCCCGGAAGTGCAGGGCGGTCACCTTCTTCACCGGGTGCAGCGTGACGCCGGTCAGTGAGGCGGCCGGCTCGAGCAGCGACCACGCGCCCTCGCGGCAGGCGTAGACCTGCACGCCGCGGGCCTTGAGCACCGCGTGCAGCACGTTGCCGGCCGGCGGCGCGAGCGATTTCGGAACCTTCGGCGAGGCGCCGGCGGCGGTGGTGTCCGCCTGGGCGGCGCCGGCCTGCGCGGGCCGGGACTCGGCGGGCTCGCGGTCGGTTCCGGCGAACGAGACGCCGGCCGGCACCGCGACCGCGAGCAGTGCCAGAGCGCCGACGGCGCCCGGGATCGACAACCTGGTCACTGAGTCCTCCCCCTGTGGACGGTGACGCGGGTCTTCACCGTACGGGCCGCAGCGCCCGGGGAGGTTTGTCGAGTCGGGAAATCACCCGCGGGATACGAAGTTACCGGGGCGCACCGGGCATCGTGTAGAACCCGGTCGGCAGGGCCTGCGCGCGGCGGCGGGCCGCCCGCGCCCGGGCCCGCAGCCGGGCCAGCAGGATCACGCCGAGGAAGACGAACACCCCGCCGACGATCAGGCCCGGTCCGAGCAGTGACGACTCCTGCGAGGCGAGCGCGCCGGGCACCGGGCCGTCGGACTCCGGCGCGGCGGGTGGCGCCGCCTGGTCCTTCTCGTCCTCCTCTTCCTCGGCGGCGGAGGGCGCCGGTTCCGGTGCGGCTTGCCGGCCGCCGTCGACCTCGGCCGCCGCGCCGCCCGTGCTGAGCAGCCGGTCCCGTACGTCGAAGGCCTGCGCCTCGAACTGGATCTCGCCGCCGTCCGGGCCGTCGAACTCGATCTGCCAGCGCCCGGTCACGGTCCGCCCGCGGCAGAGCAGCCCCGGGTCGAGGGCCTCGTCGACGAACCGGACGGAATCGCCCTCGGTGAGGGTGCGGAACCGGAAGTCCGGGTCGTCCTCGATCCGGCTGACCCGCAACTGGTCCGCGTCGATGCCGCCGTGCACCAGCAGCGACCAGCGGACCTTGCGGCACTGCCGGTTCTGCGAGGTGACCACCGCGGTGACCGTCTGGCCGGCCTCGCCGACGGTGAACTCGTCCGGTGCCTGCACGCTGACGCTGAACCCCGGCTCGTCGGCGGCTGCCGGCGTTGCCGCGAGCGTGTTCATCGTCGCGCCGGCCAGCACCGCTGTGGTCAGTACGGTGACCCGGTGACGCATGACGACCCCCTTCCGCCGATTCCCCCGTACTGGATAGTTCGCCTGCGGGCCCGGAATGGTTCACCCGGTGCTCCGCGTCACTCGGGCGTGCCGGATTAAATCTTCCTTAGGAACGCACACCCTCCGTTGTTGTCGCTGGTCAGCGCGTATGTGCGGAAAGTAGCCAGCTGGCTACGCAAAAAGTTTCGACGGTGTTCATCCGAAGCCCCGCCCGCCACGTAATCCGGGGAGGACAAGGACCGGGGCAAGGCAGGGGAAAGCAAGGCCTCGGGTCGGGTCCGCAAGAGCTTGAGCGCGGGGTGTCCCCCACGGACACCGGCGTCCCACCGCCCACCGGGACGTGACCGCACCAAGGAACGAGGAGTCAATGGCCCGGTCGAAGAACAACCAGCGAGCCGCCGCCCCGCGGGTGGCCGTCGATGTCGCATCCACCGGTACGCGTTCGGTGTCGAAAATCGAGGTGACACTGCTCGTCATCAGCGTCCTGGCGGCGGTATGGGCCGTCTCGATGATGACCCGGCCCGGCCGTATCGGGTACGCCTACTTCTTCAGCTACATCGAGTTCTACATGGGTGTCATCAGCCTGGTGTCACTCTCGATCACCATCATGGTCGGCCTGGTCGCCACCGACCGTCTCGTGCTCAGCATCCGCCAGCGTGTCCTGCTGCAGTCCAGCCACCGCACCACCGGCGTGATCGCGGTGAGCGCCCTGTTCCTGCACGTCTGGACGAAGTACGCCGAGGAGCACATCCGCTTCATCGACATCGTCGTCCCGTTCCTGCTGCCCGGGTTTAACCGGGTCTACGTCGGCCTCGGCACCGTCGCCGGCTGGGTGATGGTGCTGGTCATGTGGACCGGTATCGCCCGTTCCCGGTTCATCGGCCGGGGCAAGCCGTGGATGTGGCGGGGGATTCACGCGATCTCGTACCTGATGTGGCCGATCGCCCTGATGCACGGCCTGTCGGCGGGCCGTCCGGCCGCCACCTGGGTGACTGTCAGTTACATCCTGTGCGTGCTGGCCGTCCTGGTCGGTCTCGCCGTGCGGCTCTCGGTCAGCCTGAACCGCAGGAAGGACTTCTCCTCCGCGGCCGGCGCCGCCGGCGCCGTCAAGGAGGTCGGCAAGCTGGTGCCCACCGCCTCGCCGGCGCCGTTGCGGCGCCCCGGCCGCCGCGGTGAGCCCGCGGTGGACCTGCT
>NZ_JBEZZB010000057.1:0-55743 GCF_040638955.1 Actinoplanes sp. NPDC024001 | reverse complement strand
CTGACCATGGGGCAGGCCCTCGCGGCGGGGCTGCGGGCCGGGCTGCGGCGCGCCGGGGTGCCGGTGCTGCTGGACACCGCGCTCACCGATCTGGTCGTCGAGCAGGACCGGGTCACCGGGATCCGGTGCGGCGACCGGGTGATCACCGCGCGGCGCGGGGTGCTGCTGGCCAGCGGCGGGTTCGAGCAGAACGAGGCGATGCGCCGCCGCCACCAGGGGCTCGGGGCCGCCTGGACGGTCGGCGCCGGCGGCAACACCGGCGACGGCATCGAGGCCGGGCAACGGCTCGGGGCAGCGCTCGATCTGATGGACGAGGCGTGGTGGGGGCCGTCGCTGCCGCTCACCGGCGGGGCGTACTTCTGCCTGGCCGAACGCAACCTGCCGGGCAGCCTGATCGTGGACGGCACCGGCCGCCGGTTCGTCAACGAGGCGGCGCCCTATCTGGAGGCCGTGCACGCGATGCTCGGCCGCGACGGCACCGGGTCGCACCTGCCGTCCTGGCTGGTCACCGACCAGTCCTACCGCGATCGGTACCTGTTCGCCGGGCGGGCGCCGCGGGCGCCGCTGCCGCGCCGCTGGTTCGACGCGGGCATCGCCCACCGGGCGGACACCCTCGACGACCTCGCTCAGCGCATCGCGGTCCCGGCCGCGGCGCTGCGCGCCACGGTCGAGCGGTTCAACGGCTTCGCCGACCGGGGTACGGACGACGACTTCGGCCGGGGCGTCTCGGCGTACGACCGCTACTACGGCGACCCGCGGCAGCGGCCGAACCCGTGCCTCGGCGCCCTGCGCAAGCCGCCGTTCTACGCGTTCTCGCTGGTGCCGGGCGACCTGGGCACCAAGGGCGGGCTGCGCACCGACGAGCACGCCCGGGTGCTGCGCGACGACGGCACCGCGATCGCCGGCCTCTATGCGGCCGGCAACGCCAGCGCCACCGTGATGGGCCGCGGTTACGCCGGCGCCGGGGCCACCCTCGGCCCGGCGATGACCTTCGGCTACCTGGCCGCCCTGGACATGGCCGACGTGACCGTCACCAGCGGCTGACCTCGCCGAGGTCGCCGGCCGGGCCGTAGCCCGCCAGGATCTTGCAGCTCAGCACCCCGAGCCGGCACCGCTCACGGGGCGATGGCGGACATCGCCAGGTCGACGAGGTCGTCGGCGTACGCCTCGGTGAGCGGACCGTTGCGCAGCAACCAGCGGTGATAGAGGGGGCCGAAGAGAAGCTCGACCGTCAGGTCGAGATCGAGGCCGGGCCGGGCCTGGCCGGCGGCCTGGCCGGCGCGCAGCCGGTCCTTGACCGAGTCGAGCTGGGGCCGCAGGAGCTGGTCGCGGACCTGCTCGGCGAGGGCCTCGTCGGAGAGCGTCTCGATGGTGATGGCCCGGGTGGTGGCCGACAGCTTCGGGTCGGCGAACTCGGCGACCGTGGCCCGGATGACGGTGCGCAGGTCGGCGCGCAGGTCGCCGGTGTCGGGCAGGGCCGCCGGCTCGGCGGCGGTGTCGGTCAGCGCCTCGAGGATGACCGCGCCCTTGCCGCGCCACCAGCGGTAGATCGTCTGCTTGCCGACGCCGGCGCGGGCGGCGATGGCCTCGATGGTCAGATCCGGGTAGCCGGTCTCGGAGAGCAGCTGCAGGGCGGCGTCGAGGATCGCGCGGCGCGAGCGCTCGTTGCGGCGTGGGGTGGTGGTCACGACGGTGAGCGTACCGGAAATGAGACGAGACGTTGCGTCTCTCGATGTGCTACCTTCTTTCGAGACGAGACGTAGCGTCTCGTTCAAACGAGAGGATTTTCCGTGCCGCACATCGCCATGGTCAGCATCCCCGCCCACGGGCACGTCAACCCGAGCCTGGAGATCGTGCGCACGCTGGTCGCGCGCGGTCATCGGGTCACCTACGCCAACGCCACCTCGTTCGCCGGCACGGTCCAGGGCGCCGGGGCCGAGCTGAAGCCCTACGAGTCGACGCTGCCGACCACCAACGACGGGTGGGCGGGTGACGACATCGACCAGGTCACGCTCTTTCTGGACGACGCGATCGCGATGCTGCCGCAGCTGCGCGCCGCCTATCAGGACGATCGGCCCGACCTGTTCCTCTACGACATCGCCGGGGCGCCGGCGCGGATCCTCGCCGAGGAGTGGGGCGTTCCGGCCATCCAGCTGTCACCCACGTTCGTCGCGTGGGACGGCTACGAGCAGGACATGGCACCGATGATCGAGGCCATGCGGGCCGATCCCCGAGGCGCCGAGTACTACCGGCGGTTCACCGCCTGGCTGACCGAGTCCGGTTCGTCGGTCATCGACGGTCCGGCCTTCATGGGGCGGCCCGAGCGCAGCCTGGCCCTGATCCCGCGCGCCCTGCAGATGAACGCGGACCGGGTGGATCCGGCCGTCTACGACTTCGTCGGCCCGATCCTCGGCGACCGGTCCGCGCAGGGCACCTGGAGCCGGCCGGCCGGGGCGGAGAAGGTGCTGCTCGTCTCGCTCGGGTCGGCGTTCACGAAGCATCCGGACTTCTACCGGCGGGCCGTCGCGGCCTTCGGCTCGCTGCCCGGCTGGCACACCGTGCTGCAGATCGGCAGCCAGGTCGACCCGGCCGAGCTGGGTGAGGTGCCGGAGAGCGTCGAGGTGCATTCGTGGGTGCCGCAGCTGGCGATCCTGGAGCAGGCTGACGCCTTCCTCACGCACGCCGGGATGGGCGGCAGCAGCGAGGGCCTCTACTGCGGGGTCCCGATGATCGCGGCGCCGCAGGCGGCCGACCAGTTCGCCAACGCCGAGCAGTTGGCCGCCCTCGGCGTCGGCCGGGTGGTGGACTCGGCGACGGTCACCGCCGACGAGCTGCGGAAGGCGTTGCTGCAGCTCACGAGCGACCCGGCGGTCGCCGCGCGATGCGCGGAGATCAGGGAGGAGTTGCGGACGAACGGGGGCGCCGACCGCGCCGCCGACCTGATCGAGGCAGCGCTGCCCGCCGCCACGACCGTGTGAGATGGGGGGACGCGGCGCGCGCCGCGTCCCCCATCTCACCGTGGGTTCACTCGGGGCCGCAGGTCTCGTCCGGGACGGTCTCGCGCTTCTCCTGCTTGAAGGCGCCGTCGGCGAACTTGTACTGGTAGGTGAAGACCACCTCGGGGCACGCCGCGTCGCTGGTCTCGTCGACGCCGTTGGCCTTGATCACCAGGGCGCCGCCGGTGAAGGCGACCGAGTCCACATACGGCTTGTCGGTGCCGGCGTCGCTGAGCAGGGTGCCGACGCGCTTGGGCTGGTCGACCGAGGAGGCGCCGTCGAAGACCTCGACGGTCGAGGGGCCGTACTCGTCGACGCCCTCGCACGCGCGCGCCACGGCGGCGTCGGCCGCGCCGTCGCCGGTCAGGTCACCGGCGGCGACGTCCTGCACGACGACCAGCTCGCCGGACTTGCAGGGCTCGACGAAGCGCTCCCACGTGACCTTGTCGCCGATCGACGCGACCGTGTTGGGCTTGTCCACGGCCGCGGCGCCGCCCTCGACGGCGGTGGTGGGCTGCGGCTCGGGCTCGGAGTCCGAGGTGCAGCCGGCGACGAGCGCGATCGCCATCATCGGGACGGTGGTGAGCAGAACGGCTCGTTTCGACAAGACTGTATTCCCCGTACGGCACCGGCGGCCGCCCCTGCCGGGCCGCATCGCGCCACAGCATATGAAAGATCGTCCAGCGGTACGGAACCCCGGACCCACCCGCTGCCGGAACGGACGGCCGAGTCTGACCGATCAGGCAGCGGTGAGGATCAGGCCGCTGGTGGGCACGCCGGTGCCGGCGGTGACCAGCACCGGACCGTCGCCGGGGACCTGGTTGACGGCGGTGCCGCGGACCTGCCGGACCCCTTCGGCGATGCCGTTCATGCCGTGGATGTAGGCCTCCCCCAGCTGCCCGCCGTGCGGGTTGACCGGCAGCCGCCCGCCGAGTTCGATCCCGCCGCCGGCGATCAGGTGCCGGGCCTCGCCCCGGCCGCAGAACCCCAGTTCCTCCAGCTGCATCAGCACGTACGGGGTGAAGTGGTCGTAGAGCACCGCGGTGCGCACGTCCTGCGGGACGTATCCGGACTGGTCCCACAGCTGGCGGGCCACCACGCCCATCTCCGGCAGGGCTGCCACGTCGTCGCGGTAGTAGCTGGTCATCACGAACTGCCCGGCGCCACTGCCCTGGGCGGCGGCCGCGATCACGGCCGGTGGCCGGGCCAGGTCGCGGGCCCGGTCGAGCGAGGTGACCACGAGGGCGACCGCGCCGTCGCTCTCCTGGCAGCAGTCGAGCAGCCGCAGCGGCTCGGCGATCCACCGGGAGGAGCGGTGCTCGTCGAGGGTGATCGGCCGGCCGTGGAACCACGCGTACGGGTTGGTCGCCGCGTGCCGGCGGGCAGCGACGGTGACCCGGCCGAAGTCGTCGGTGGTGGCGCCGTAGTCGTGCAGGTACCGCTGGGCGATCATGGCGACCATCGCGGCGGGCGTGGCCAGCCCCATCGGGTGGTGCCAGCCGGAGTCGACGTCCGGGGAGGCGACGGCCTGCCCGAACCGGCGGCCGGACCGCTCGTTGAGGGCGCGGTAGCAGACCACCACGTCGGCGATCCCGGCGGTGACGGCGAGCACGGCCTGCTGCACGACGGCGCAGGCGGCGCCTCCGCCGTACGGAATGCGGCTCATGAAGGTCAGCTCGCCGATGCCCAGCTCGCGCGCGACGGCGATCTCGGCGTTGCTGTCCATGGTGAAGGTGACCAGGCCGGAGACGTCGCCGGGCCGCAGGCCGGCGTCGTCGAGGGCGGCGCGCACGGCCTCGGCGGCCAGGCGCAGTTCGCTGCGGCCGGAGTCCTTGGAGAACTCGGTGGCGCCGATTCCCGCGATCGCGGCGGACCCGCTGATCACGAGGTCACCCGCACTGTTCCGGTCACGTGCACGCCGGTGGCGGTACGCCCGGCGACCTCCACCTCACCGTCGCCGGCGACCTGCCCGGTGAAGGTGAGCGTGTCGTAGGCGTGGCACGGCGTGCCGAGCCGGATCGCGATGGACCGCACCACGGCGCCCGGCCCGGCCCAGTCGGTGACGTAGCGCTGGACCAGCCCGGTGGTGCTGAGGATGTTCAGGAAGATGTCCTTCCCGCCGAGCCGGACCGCGGCGTCCCGATCGTGGTGCACGTTCTGGAAGTCGCGGGTCGCCAGCGCGGTGCTGATGATCAGCGTCGGCGTGACCGGCAGCTCCCAGGTGGGCAGCACCGGCCGGTCCGGCCGCCAGACCGGCAGGCCCTGGTCGAAGAAGACCCGCACCGCGTCGCCGATGGCCGGCCGCGGCCCGCGGAACTCGCCGACCATCCGGACCCCCTCGGGAAGGTCGACCAGGGCCACCACGAACGGACCCCGCCGGCCCGGGATCGGCGGATGGTGGTGCACCACGAAGCTGTGCACCCGCCCGGTGCCGGCCGCAACCGCGTACTCCGGCTTGGTGGCGCCGCAGGCCGGGCAGGCCGGACCGGGTGGGTGGCGCAGCGCGCGGCACTCGCCGCAGCGCTGGATGCGCAGCTCACCGGCCTCCACGCCGTCCCAGAAGAACGCGGTGTCCGCGGTGATCACCGGCCGCAGCGTCGTCGAGTCCGGTTCGCGCACCACAGGAGCGGGCCGATAGCGCAGGATCCGGAACCGCATGTCGGCCACGGGCTCGTCGCCCACGAACCAGGTGCTGATCGTGGTGACGAACCACCCCTCACCCAGCGCGGTCCGTTTCGGCCCGGTCACCGACTCCAGGCGGCTGCGGACCGTCACCTCCTCACCGACCCGCAGGTAGCGGTGGTAGGTCTGTTCGGAGTCGGTGGCGACGACGGCGGAGAACCCCTGCGCGTCCAGCAGGTCCGACATCACGCCGAGCGGATCCTGCTCGTCCGGCGCGGGACGCAGGCCGCGCATGGTCCAGACCTGGATCATCGCGGGCGGGGCGAGCCCGTCACGCTCGTAGGCGGGGTTGGTGTCGCCCATCGCCTCCAGCCAGCTGCGGATCATCGGCAGGTTGACCGGGTCACGGCCGGCCCGCGGGCCGGTCTGGCCGGCCTGCCGCAGACGCTCGGCGGTCTCGGTGATCATCTGCACCTACCTCGGCACTCGGGGCAGGCCGAGGCCCGCGCTCGCGATGATCTCGCGCTGGATCTCGTTGACACCGCCGCCGAAGGTCAGCACCAGGTTGCGCTTGGCCTGCAGGTCCAGCCAGTCGCGCAGGGCCGCGGTGTCCGGGTCGGCCGGGTCGCCGTAGCGGTCCACGAGCTCTTCGAGCTCGCTGCCCAGCCGCAGCAGCCGCTCGGAGGCGAAGACCTTGGTGGCGGAGGCGTCGGCCGGGCCCGGGTCGGCGCCGGCGACCTGCCAGTTGAGCAGTTCGTTCACGCGGAGCGCAGCGCCGGTCCGGGCCAGAGCGCGGCGGACGTCGGCATTGCCGTCGGTCCCGGTGGCGTACGCCCACTCGCGCACCCGGTCGAAGAGGGCGCCGAGCCGGCCGGCCGGGCCGAGCATGACGCGCTCGTGGTTGAGCTGCGCGGTGAGCAGCCGCCAGCCGCCGTTCTCCGGGCCGACCCGCCGGCTGACCGGCACCCGCACGTCGACCAGGTAGGTGGCGTTGACGTGGTGCGCCCCGTCGCAGGTGATGATCGGTGTCCACGAGTAGCCGGGGTCGCTGGTGTCGACGATCAGCACGGACAGGCCGCGGTGGCGGGGCGCGTCCGGATCGGTGCGGCAGGCCAGCCACAGGTAGTCGGCGTCGTGCGCCCCGGTGGTGAACGTCTTCTGCCCGTTGACCAGGTATTCGTCGCCCTGCCGGACGGCGCGGGTGCGCAGCGCGGCCAGGTCGGTGCCGGCCTCCGGCTCGGTGTAGCCGATCGCGAAGTGCACCTCGCCGGCGAGGATGCGCGGCAGGAAGTGGTCCTTCTGCTCGTCGGTGCCGTGCGCCAGCAGGGTGGGCGCGACGGTCTGCAGGGTGACGGCGGGCAGCGGCACGTCGGCGCGGGCCGCCTCGTTGACCAGGATCTGCTGCTCGGCCGGGCCTAGGCCGCGGCCGCCGTACTCCACCGGGAAGCCGAGGCCGAGCCAGCCGTCGCGGCCCAGGCGCGACACCAGGTCACGATGGGCGCGTCCGTGCCGTTCGCGCAGGAGCACGGCGCGCTGCGCCGGGGTCAACACCGCTTTCAGGTACGCCCGGAGCTCGTCGCGCAGCGCCCGTTGCTCGTCAGTCACGTCGATGAACAAGGCGCTCCCCCAGCGTCTGGAGCCGGTACTCGCTGCCGCCGAGGAACCGCACCAGGTCGCGGATCAGGGCGGTGTACCGGTGCAGCGGGTAGTCGGCGGACAGCCCGAGCCCGCCGTGCAGGTGGTGGCAGGTGCGGGTGGCCGGTGGCGCCTCGGCGGTGAGCCACTGCGCGGCCACCTGCAGGTCGTCGTCGGCGGGGCGGCCGGTGCTCAGGTTCCAGGCGGCGGCCAGGGCGGCCAGGTGCAGGGTGCGGCTGGTGACGTAGACGTCGGCGATCTGCTGGGCGACGGCCTGGAAGGTGGCGAGCGGACGGCCGAACTGGTGGCGCGTGCGCACGTGCCCGGCGGTCAGCGTGAGGGCGCCGGCCACCGCCCCGTCGCCGAGGGCACAGGCGGCGCTCACCGCGTACCGATGCAGGTCGGCATAGCAGTCCGCCCCGCCGGCGGCGTCGTGCCGGGCTTGCGGCCGGCCCTCGTCCTGCGGCCGCGCCGGCGGCCGGGCCTCGCCCAGCGGCTGGGCCTGGGCCTGGTCGAGGCGCAGGAGGGAGCCGTCGCGGGTGACGCCGGGCGTCGCCGGATCGATAATCGCGACGGCCGGGACCGGGCCGGCGCTGACCGTGACCAGAATGCGGTCGGCCTCGCCCACGCCGGTCTTGACGCCGGTGACCCGCCAGTCCGCGGTGGCGACGGTCCGGGGTGTGCCCGGCAGCGGGTCGCCGGGCTCGGCGATGGCCGCGGTCAGGGTGCGCCCGTCGGCGAGCAGTTCGTCCTGCTGCTGCTCGGTGCCCCAGCGGGTCACCGGCAGCAGGCCGAGGCCGAGCAGCCGGGGCAGCGGGACGTCGAGGGCGCGGCGGCCGATCTCGGTGAGCACGAGCGCCGTCTCCAGCGCACCGAGGCCGGCGCCGCCGAGCCGGCTGGGCGCCGCGAGGGTGAGCAGCCCGGCCTGCCCGAGGCCGGCCCAGGCCTTCTCCGGGGAGTCGGCGCCGCCGTCGAGAACCTCGCCGGCGAGCCGGATGATCGCCTGCTGCGTCTCGTCCGGCCGGAAATCCATGCAGCGATTAGAACATGTTTCAGTTTCGGCGCGCCACCGATGGGTGACACGGGTACGCAACGCGCCGTTGCTAGGCTTGATTCAGAGGCGAAAGGGCAACCATGGCGACAGCGAGAACGAGTACCAACCGGGGCGCTCTCTCCGGCGCGGAGGTCGAGCAGGGCTCGGCGGCGCAGCGCGACCGGCGGCGGCGGATTCTGGAGGCCACCCTGGCGCTGGCGTCCAAGGGCGGCTATGACGCGGTGCAGATGCGCACCGTCGCGGAGAAGGCCGAGGTCGCCCTCGGCACCCTCTATCGCTATTTCCCCTCGAAGATCCACCTGCTGGTGTCGGCGCTCGCCCTGGAGCTGGAGGCGATCCAGGACAAGCTGACCCGCAAGCCGCTGCCCGGTGACACGCCCTACGAGCGGACCATCTACGTGCTGGGCCTGATGACCCGGTCGCTGCAGCGCGATCCGCTGCTGGCCGAGGCGATGACCCGCGCCTTCATGTTCGCCGACCCGTCGGCCAGCGCCGAGGTCAACGCGGTGGCCCGCCTGATGGAGGAGATGGTCACCCGCGCCGTCCACGACGGCGAGCCGACCGCGGACGACCGGGCGAAAGCGCGGGTGATCGGTGACGTCTGGCTGTCCAACCTGGTGGCCTGGGTGACCCGCCGCGCCTCGGCGAACGACGTGGTCAACCACCTGGAGCTGGCGACCCGGCTGCTACTCCACTGAGGTCTATTCCACCAAGCCTTTCAACTTCTCCAGCGCCTGCTTCGCGGCGGGCGCTGCCTGCTTCTCCAGCATGGCGGCCATCGGGCCGTTCAGGGCCGGGCCGGCGAACTCCATGTCGTAGGTGATCTGGGTGCCGCCCCCGGACGGTTCGAGCAGGAAGCGGTTCTTCGACTTCACGCCCATCGGGCCGTCGCCGGCCTGCTCGAGCACCTTCCCGGCGTCCGCCGCCACGACCTTCCAGGCCATCTCGGCGGGCATGCCCATCAGCTTCACCTTCTGCTTGTACGTGGCGCCCTCGGTGAGGGTGGCCGGCACGTCGCCGGTGAAGCCCTGGTGCATGTCGTTCCACTCAGGGGTCCGGGCCGGGTCGGCCAGAACCTGGTACACCCGTTCCGGGTCGGCCGTGGTGACGGTCGTGACGCTGACCTTGGGCATCGCTGTCCTCCTTTATCCGCTGACAAGATCCATTCCGGCGACGTAGCCGAAGGTCATCGCGGGGCCGAGGGTGGAACCGGCGCCGGCGTAACTGCGCCCCATCACGGCCGCGCTGGCGTTGCCCGCCGCGTACAGGCCCGGGATCACCGAGCCGTCCGGGCGCAGCACCCGGGCCCGCGCGTCGGTGACCAGGCCACCCTTGGTGCCCAGATCGCCGGGCACGATGGTGAAGGCGTAGAACGGCGGCAGCCAGATCGGCGTCAGGCACGGGCTGGGCTGGTTGGTGGGGTCGGCGAAGTACGCGTCGTAGGCGCTGTCGCCGCGGCGGTGGTCGGGGTCACGCCCGGCTCTGGCCTGGGCGTTGAACCGCTCGACCGTGGCCCGCAGCGCGGCCGCCGGCACGCCGATCTTGGCGGCCAGCCCGCCGATGGTCCAGTCCTTGGCCCGGTACCAGCCCTCGGGGTAGGGCAGCAGCGGGGCCAGGTCCTTGAACAGGTAGCGGTTGCGGTACTCCTGGTCGGTGATCATCCAGCACGGGATGTGGCCCTTCTCGTACATCACGTGGACCACGTCGCTGTACGGGGCGGCCTCGTTGACGAACCGCTGCCCGGCCTGGTTGACGAAGATCGTGCCGGGCAGGGTGCGCTCGGACAGGCAGAACCAGGGGCCGTCCGGCAGCGGGATCATCGGGCCCCACCAGGCGTCGTCCATCAGGCCGAGCGCGGCGCCGGCTCGCTCCCCCGCCTCGATGCCGTCGCCGGTGTTGCTCGCCGCGCCGACCGTCCAGTCCGTACCGATCGGCGCCTGCTGGTACTGCTTGCGCATCCGCTCGTTGTGCTCGAACCCGCCGCTGCCGATGACGGTGCCGCGCCGGGCCCGGATCAGGATCTCCTGGCCGTCGCGGCGGGCCACCACCCCGGCCACCCGGCCGTTCTCCACGTGCAGGTCGAGCAGCGGGGTGTCCAGCCAGACCGGCACGCCGGCGGCGAGCAGGCCGGCCCGCAGCCCGCCGGCCAGGGCCTGGCCCATGCTGATCGGTTTCTGCCCCTGCGCGGACAGCTGCAGGTAACGCCAGACGATCTCGGTGGCGGTGGCGACGCCGCGCGGGTGGCGGGCGATCAGGGACAGCCACTTGTAGTCGACGTCGTAGACGACCGTGCCGGGCGGGGTGGGCACGTAGGAGGGGTTCAGCTTGGCGTACTCGGCGCCGAGGATGTTCGCGTCGAGGGCCTGCGGCTCGATGGACCGGCCCTGCGGCATCCCGCCGGGCAGCTCCGGGTAGTAGTCGGGGTAGCCCTGCATCCAGGAGAACCGCAGCGGGGTGTGGCGCAGCAGGAACGAGATCGCGCGCGGGCCGTTGGCCAGGAACGCCTGCCGGCGGGCGGCGGGGACCTCGGGACCGACCACGGCCGCCAGGTAGGTGTCCGCCTTGGCCGGGGTGTCGGGCACCCCGGCGGCCAGGATCACCTCGTTGTTCGGGATCCAGATGCCGGCGCCGGAGCGGGCGGTGGATCCGCCGTAGACGGGGGCTTTCTCGATCACCAGGGTGCTCAGCCCGCTGCGGGCCGTCGCCAGCGCCGCCGTCATGCCGGCCGCACCGGCGCCCACCACGACCGCGTCGTACTCCACGGTGACCGCCATGGTTGCCCCATCCGCCGGGTGCAATAACTAGAACAGGTTATAGCAGTGTGAGAAGATTCACTAGGTGCGCGAGGGCTGGCGGCCGCAGCCTTGGTAGAACCTGATTCTGTTCAGCCATCTGCGGGCAGGGGTTTCAGTGACCGAGGTTGTGGACGGACTGCTACAGCGCCGTGCGGCGATCAGCGAACTGGGCGACGCCCTGCGGCTGCTCGTGGACAGCGCGACGACCACCGAGGCGCCGGCCGAGGAGCTGCTGCGCGCCGCCGAGCTCATCCGGCAGGCCACCGCGCCGCTGGCCGAGCGCACCCGCGACCGCTCGGTGCCCTCGACCGCCGACGACCTGCGCCGCGGCGTGCGGATGTACAACCCGGTCACCGGCAAGGGCAGCGCCCTGGCGCCGCCGCTGCATATCGAGGCCGAGGACGGCACGGCGGTCGGCGCCTGCACGCTGGGCATGGCCTTCGAGGGCCCGCCGACCTACGCGCACGGTGGGGTGAGCGCGATGCTGCTCGACCAGATCCTGGGCTACGCGGTGGGGCTGTCCGGCCACCCCGGCATGACGGTGCGGCTGGACATGACGTACCGCAAGCCGGTCCCGCTGCGCACCCCGCTGCGGCTGACCGCCTCGGTCCAGGGGATCGACGGGCGCCGGGTGACCGCCGGCGGTCGCATCACGACCGCCGACGATCCCGGCACGACCCTGGTCGAGGCGACCGGCGTCTTCGTCGCCCTGCGGGCCGATCAGGCCCGGCGGCTGTTCGGCCCGGTCATCGCCACGAGCCGATACCACACCGACTGACTACTTGTTGATCTTCAGGGTCTTCTTGGCCAGCTCGTAGGCGGGCAGCACGTTGGCGTGCTCGTCGGCGCCGAACGGCGACAGCTTCACCACGACCACACCCTTCGGCGTCTTCACCGCGAACGCCGAGTACTTGCTCGCATGGTCCAGCGACTTGTTGTACGGCTCCCAGGTGACCTCGGCGGCCGGCTTCCCGTCGACCGTGATCTTGGAGTACGTGGTCTTGCGCACCTCGGCGTTGCCGGCGTCCCGGGCCTCCTTGCCGTCGGCGGCGACGAACTTCTCCAGGTGCTCGCGCGGGGTTCCGGCGGTCTTCTTCGACAGGTAGACCCGCACGAAGCCGACCTCGCCGGCCGGCTTGGCGTCCACCTCGCACACCACCTCGAACGGGCCGACCCGGAACAGGTCCGCCGCCTCACCCAGCTCGGCGAGGTCGACCGCCTTGGGCTTCCAGAGCGCGACCAGGTCGAAGCTGACCGGCATCTCGCAGGCGCTGCCGGCGGCGCCGATGGTCTCGGTGGGCGCGCTGGGGTCGGCGCTCGGCGTGAGCGCGTCCTCGCAGACCTTTTCCAGCTCGGCGGTGGCCGCGTCGAACTCGGGGTCCTCCAGCTCGCTGGGATCCGCGGACTGGGCCACCTTCTCGGCGCCCGCGGCGTTCTTCTCGATGGCGGCCTTCAGCGCCGGGTCGGACACCGTGGCGGCATGCTCGCGGGCCTTGGCGGCATAGTCGGTGAGCGCCTTGCGGACGCCCTCCTTCTCGTTGTCGCCGGCGGCCCCGGTGATCAGGTCCTTGAACAGCTCCCGGAACGCGCCGACCGCGGTGGTGCAGTCCGCGGTCAGGTCACCCGTGGCGGCCGCCGAGGCGGGCGCGCCGGCCTCGGTCCGGGTCGCCGGTTCGGCGTTGTTGCAGCCGGTCAGAAAGAGGATGGACGAGGCTGCGGCCGCTATCACGGCACCACGCCCCCGTGCGTGCTTCGTCACGATGTTCACGAGGTCCGGAGCTTAGACCGTGCCGACTGTGGCCGCCATCAATATGCCTATGGGAATCAACACAGGTGAGGGGCCCAGTCGTCGGCACCGCGCAGGAAAGTCGTCGCGGTGTACCCGGCGGCCTCGGCGGCGGTCAGCTGGGGGCGGTCGGCGCAGCGGTGGGCGCCGGGGCCGTAGTTGCGGTATTCGGCGAAGCGGGCGTCGGCCCAGGGCCACGTGCCGAAGTCGGACCAGGCGGTGGGCGGGATGTGGGCGCCGATCGACGACTCGCGGATGATCGTCTGCCCGATGGCGCCGGGGTCGTTGCCCGGATGCCACGGCCGGCCGAGGAAGACACTGCCGGCGGGCGCGTCCGAGGTGAAGCGGCAACGGGTGAACAGCAGCCCGTACGGATTGGTGATGTCCGTGCTGGGGGCCGTGACGTAGCCGGCCGGCGTGCCGGCGCGGTCGAGCGAGTGGATGCGGCAGCGGTCGAAGACCGCGGTCGCGCGGCCGAAGATGAAGTCGACGTCGCCCTCGACGTAGCAGTCGCGGAAGTACGCCCGGGCGACCACACCGGCGGCGCTGCTGTTGACATAGAGCGTGTCCTGGTTGCCGAGGAAGCGGACCCGGTCGAAGACGAGGCGGTCGGCGCGGGTCAGGACGGCCACCGCCTGCCGGTTGGTGATCTCCGGGTGGGCCGCCTCGTCGAAGAGGTTCGCGAAGGTCAGGTTGACGGCTCGCAGCCCGGCGCCGTCGACGGTGACCGAGGCGCTGCCGGAGGTGCCCCAGGTGCCGCCCTCCGGTTTCGGGGTGCCGTTGGCGCGGTTGTCGGCGATCAGCACGTCGTCGGGCCGGCGGCCGAGACCGCGCAGCTCGATCAGCGGCTTGTCCTTCCCGATGATCACCTGACCGAGGTACGTGCCGGGGCGCACGCCGATCACGAAGGGCCGCGCGTTGCCGCTGGGCACGGCGTCGATCGCGGCCTGGATGCCGGTGTGATCGCCGGTGCCGTCGGCGGCGACGATCAGGTGGGGGCGCGGACCGGCCACGGCGGGACGGGCGCCGATCATGCCGGTGGCGGCGACGGCGCTGATGCTGGTCGAGACATGCAGGAAGGTGCGACGACGCATGGGGATCCTTAGCTGCAGGAAAGGGCTTTCCTGGAGCACCGTAGGACAATCATCCAGCGGCGTCAATGAACGTCAGTGCACCCGGGAACTGACCAGCCGGTGCACCTCGTTCAGCAGGGTCTGCGTCTCGAACGGCTTGCGGATCAGCGGCGCGTCGGCCGGCAGCTCCTGGCCACCGGGCGCGGGACCGCTGGTGTATCCCGACATGAACAGCACCGGCAGGCCGGGCCGGTCCCGCCGCAACTCCGCGGCGAGCTGGGTGCCCGACATCCCCGGCATGATCACGTCGGTGAGCAGCACGTCGTAGGCCAGGTCCTCGTCGCGGCACAACCGCAGCGCCTCGGCCGGGTTGGCGGCCGCGAACACCTGGTAACCGGACTTGCGCAGCAGCCGGCAGACGATGTCGCGGACCGCCTCCTCGTCCTCGACCACCAGGATCCGCCAGCCGTCACCGGCCAGCACCGGCGCGGTCGGGGCCGCCGGGCTCACCGCCTGGGTGGAGGACGTGCCGGCGGGCAGGCGCACCCGCAGCGTCGTGCCCCGGCCCGGCTCCGACTCCAGGCTGATCGTGCCGCCCGCGTCGGTCACCACCCCGTACGCGGTGGCCAGGCCCAGACCGGTGCCGCTGCCCCGCCCGCGCGTGGTGTAGAACGGCTCGAACGCCCGGGCCAGCACCTCCGGCGGCATCCCCACACCGGTGTCGGTGACCGCGAGACAGACCAGGTCGTCGCCGCCGCCGTCGTGCTCCAGCGCCGTGCTGATCGTCAGGCGCCCGCCGGAGGGCATCGCCGCCCGCGCGTTGAGCGCCGCGTTCATCAGCACCTGCTCCAGCTTGCTGCGGTCCATCACGATCGCCGGCAGATCCGGCGCGAGCACCGTGCTCACCTCGATGTCCTCGCCGAGGGTCCGGCCCAGCAGCCGTTGCATGTCGACGGCCACCGCGTTCAGGTCGAGCATCTCCGGCTGCGACGGCTCGGACCGGCTGAAGATCAGCAGCTGGCGGGTGAGCGCGCCGCCGCGGGCCGCGGCCTGCTTGATCCCGGCCGCGTCCGGTGCGCTGGGGTGATCCTCACCCAGCTCCTCGACCAGCATGTCGGCATAGCCGGCGATCACCGCCAGGATGTTGTTGAAGTCGTGCGCGATGCCGCCGGCCAGCTGGCCCAGCGAGTCCAGTCGTTCCGCCTGGCGCAGCTGCTGCTCCAGCTCGGCGCGCTCGCGCTCGGCGGCCAGCCGCTCGGTGACGTCGCGCAGGATGCCCTCCACCGCGACCACCCGGCCGGTCTCGTCGACGACCGTGCTGGCCCGCTGCTCGATCCAGGCCTGATCATTGCCGCGGTGCAGGCGTACGGTGATCGTCCCCGGCCGCGGATTGCGCCACGACTGCTCGAAGATCGGCCGGTCCTCCGGGTCGACGCAGTGGAAGATCAGCCGCGGGTCGGCGTAGAACTCCTCCGCGGTGTGCCCGGTGATCGACTCCACGGCCCGGCTCAGGTACTCCATCGCCGGCTCCGGCTCCAGCCGGTATCGGAAGATGATGTCCTGCGCGTGCTCGGCGAGCAGCCGGAACCGCTCCTCGCTGTCGCGCAGGGCGGCCTCGGCCCGGCTGCGCTCGGTGATGTCGGTCGAGATGCCGGCCACCGCGTACGCCGTGCCCGCCTCGTCGATCAGCGGGAACTTGACCGTGAGGTAGGTGCGGACGTCGTCGTCCTCGCCGGGCGCATGCTCCTCCATCTGCACCGGCACCCCACCGGCCAGCGCCTGCAGGTCGTTGGTGCGGAAGGCGTCCGCCACGTCCACCGGGAACAGGTCGTGGTCGGTCAGGCCGACGATGTCCTCGCGGCGCAGGCCGAACAGGCGCTCGTACTCGCGGTTGACGAGCATGTAGCGCCCGTCGGCGTCGCGCATGTAGATGACCGCGGAGGTGTGGTCGATCAGCGCCATCAACTGATCGCGGCCGAGTTCCGGCAGCGGCCCGTCGCTTCGATCCGGGCGCCCCCCGGCGCCGGTACGTGGTCTCACCCCACCCCCGGTCAACTCAGCCGGCCAGCTCCACCAGGACCGGTGTGCCCGCATCCCGACCGGAACGTACCGCCGTCGCCGGTCCGCTGTCCGGGCTTTCGGCGATCAGCACCGGGCGCAGCAGGGCGAGAGCGTGATTCTGGCGCGCTCGGGTCACCCGTTCCAGGAAGGTCTCGGTCATCCCCGTGGTGCCGGCCCGGTTGGAGACCAGCAGCCGATCCCCGATCCCCTCCTCGTCCCGCCGGCGCTGCGGCTTGAACAGGAACTTCTTGCTCAGCATCAGGTGCGCGCCGGACGCCCGGGCGTGCATCGCCAGCAGCCGGTACCAGTCGATCAGGGCCGGGTGGTGCGCGACCAGCCGGCGCAGGTCACCGTCGTCGGACAGGCGCAGCTCGTGCTCGTCGGTGCCGATCTCGGCGAGCAGCCGCTGCGGCAGGGTGGGGCCGCTCATCAGCTCGTCGAGTTCGGCGCGCTCGTGGTCGAGCAGCGCCGGGAAGAGCCGCCGCGCCTGCTGGTCGTAGCCGTCGATGGCGAGCCCCAGCAGGAAGTCGCGTTTCAGCGCCTCCGGGTCGAGGGCGCCGCTGGGCGGGATGTCGTCCGGCGTCCAGTGCGCGGCGAACTGCCGGAACACGTCCATGAACATCTCCGGCGGCATGGTTTCCTCCGGCGGCAGGGCGGCGAAGTCGACCATCAGCTTGCGCAGGGTGGCCAGCAGCACGGTCGCCTCGCGTACCCGATGGCGGGCGTCCTCGCCGATCAGGCTGGCGCGTTCCCGGGTGAGCGGGCACAGCAGCTCGTTGACCGCCAGCTCGACCGCTTCGCCCTGCTTGACCAGCAGGAAGAAGCGTTCCTCGCCGACCGTGCCGGTGTAGCTGCGGATCCGGCCGTCGTCGAACAGTCCGGGCAGCTCGGCCACCACCTCGCCGTGCAGGCGCACCCGGATCGTGCCGACGTTCCAGCGCACCAGCGAGGCGTAGCTGTCCCGGTCGTAGTGGCCGGTGCCGGTGTGCTTGGCGAGCGCCGCGAAATACGCCCGGAACGGGATCTCCGCCGCACCCACGGTCAACCGGTCGAAAGCGTGCTCCGGGTGCTCGATGCCGCCCGTGACGTGCTCCTGGTAGTGCCGGGCCACCGAGGCGCCGACGAAACCGAGCAGCACGACCAGGCGCTGGGCCTGCCGCGGGCTGAGCTGAGTGACCTCCGGGAGGTGACTCAGCACGTGCTCCTCTAGCTCCGTGACGAGTAACTCCGGTGGGGCGTGGTCATTGAGGATCACCCGATTGAGACGGGGAAGTTCGGTCAGTACCCACTCGCCGACCTGTTCCGGAACCATCCGGTAAATCACCTCCGGGACTCCTATCCGTCCCTTCGGCCGCGGCACGCCGACGATGAGTGTGGTGAATCGCACCCACCGCACGTTCGGCTGTTGAGCCGGTGACGGGGACGAATGCGACAGGCGGGCCAGAAAGTGACGGCGGTTTATACAGTGGCTTCCGGCCGCGCCAATCGGGCGCGAGAGACAGGGGGTAACCGATGTCCGAGCCGATGTCCCGCCGCACACTGCTGGGCGCCACCGCGGGCGCCGCGGCCGCCGCGACTCTGCTGCCGTCCCCGGCGACCGCCGCCCGCACGCGTGTGCCGAGAGCCGTGCGCGAGCTGGACGAGAAGATCCAGCAGGAGATGGCGGCGTACGCGGTGCCCGGCGTCGCCTACGGACTGCACTACCGCGGTGTCGACTACGTCCGCGGATTCGGCGTGACCAGCCTCGACGACCCGCAGCCGGTCGACGCCGACACGGTCTTCCGGGTGGCTTCCACCACCAAACCCTTCACCGGTACGGCGATCATGCGGCTGGTCGAGCGTGGGCGGCTCGACCTGGACCGCACCGTGCGCAGCTATCTGCCCGGCTTCCGCACCGCCGACCCGGCCCAGTCGGCGCGGGTGACGGTGCGGCAGGCGCTCAACCACAGCGCCGGGTGGCTGGGCGACTTCTTCCTCGACACCGGCAGCGACGACGAGGCCCTCGCGCGGTATGTGGCTGAGATGTCCCGGTTGCCGCAGCTGACCCGGCCGGGGAAGTACTTCTCGTACAACAACGCGGCGATCTCGCTGGCCGGGCGGCTGATCGAGGTGGCCACCGGCCGGACCTACGAGCAGGCGATCCGCGAGTTGCTGACCGCGCCGCTCGGGCAGCGGCACAGCGCCTTCACCCTCGACGAGATCCCGGGGGTGCGCTGGGCCGTACCCCATGTGCTGAACGAGGCCCAGACCGAGATCGTGCCGCTGCGCGCGGCATGGGCCATGCCGCGCAGCATCAACCCGGCCGGCGGCCTGATCTCCAGCGCCCGGGACCAGTTGCGCTGGGCCCGGTTCAGCCTCGGCGACGGGCGGGTGCCGGGCAGCAGCCGCAGGCTGCTGGGCCGGCGATCCATGCACGCCATGCAGTCGAACCCGGGGCCGGGTGGCACGCTCTTCGTCGAGCTGGACGGCGCCGGGGTGACCTGGATGCTGCGGCCGACCGCCGAGGGCCCGACAGTGGTGCAGCACGGTGGGGACTGGACGGGGCAGCACTCCGGTTTCCTGATGGTGCCCGAGCGGGACTTCGCGCTGACCGTGCTGACCAACAGCGACACCGGGACCGCCCTGCTGGACGACCTGTTCGTCGGGGACTGGGCGCTGAGCCGGTTCGCCGGGGTGCACAACCTGCCGGCCCGGCCGCGGGCGCTGCCCGCGGCTGAGCTGGAGGCCTACCGGGGGGTGTACACGGCTGAGCAGATCGGCTTCGACGGGACCGTGGAGAGCATCCCGGTCGAGTTGATCCCGGACGCGGGTCAGCTGCTCGTCCGCTACCTCGGGACCGAGCGGCTGCGGCTGGCGTTCTACCGCAAGGACTACGTGGTGATGCTGGCGCTGGACGGCACCGTGCAGAACCAGCGGGCCAACTTCGTCCGCGACAGGGACGGGTCGATCGGGTGGCTGCGCTTCGGCGGGCGGCTGCACCGGCGGGGCGAGGAAGCCGCCGCCTCGCAGCTCCGCTCCACGGCGCCGGCTGCTCTCCCCCGCCCCCTGCTGTCCTAGCGCTCTCTGTGGGTGAGGTTCGGGCGCGGTCCGCGCCCGAACCTCACCCGCGGGTCTCAGGCCTGTTCGCGGCGTTCCATGCGGCGCTGCTCCAGGCGGCGCCAGCGGTTGTAGACGTCCACGGCGGCCTCGATGGGATCCGGGGCGCGGCCGGCCTCCCACGGGCGGGGCAGGAACGACTCGGCGCCGAGCCACAGCAGGTCGCTCATCGGCACGGTGCCGCCGTTGAGGCGCATCAGCTCGGCGGCCACCGCGGCGGCGTGATCGCTGCGCCGCCACCGCTCCAGGACCGAGCCGCCGGTGGCGAGGTCGGCGTGGTCGTCCGGGTGCAGGTCCATGGGTGGCGCCTCCGAAATCCGCAGGTCAGGAGCCGTTCACCATGGTCGCGGAGGCCGCCGCTGTCAAGATCTTGACGACGAAGATCACGCGCCGAAGGCGGCCCTGATCTCCTCGCCGGTGAGCGAGCGGGAGCGGAACGTCGTGGTGCCGGACTCCAGCAGCTCGCGGGCGGCGTCGCGGGCCGCGCCGTACGCCGCCCAGGCCAGCGCGCCGCCGGTGGAGACCCGCCGGACACCGAGCTCGGCCAGTTCCGCGACGCTCGGCCCGGCGCCCATCGCGAGCACGTTGACCGGGGCCTTCACGGCGTCGACCAGCCGCGCGATCTCAGCCCGGCCGGTCAGGCCGGGCGCGTAGAGCACGTCGGCGCCGGCATCCCGGTACGCCAGCAGCCGGGTGATCGTGTCGTCCAGGTCGGTCCGCCCGTAGAGGTGGTTCTCGGCACGGGCGGTGAGCACGATGCCGTGCCGGCCGCACGCCTCGGCGGCCGCGGCCACCCGCTCCGCGCCGGCGGCGACGGTCTCGATGCAGTCCTCCGACGGGTCGTAGTCCTCGATCGAGATGCCGGACGCGCCCGCCGCGGCGAGCAGCTCCACGCTCTCGATGATGCCGTCGGTGGTGTCGGCGAACAGCCGCTCCGCATCGACGTTGACCGGCACGTCCACGGCGGCGGTCAGCGCGGCGACGTGGGCCACCAGCTCGTCGCGGGTCACCTGCTGGTCCCGTTTGCCGAGGCTGGCGGCCAGGCCGGACGAGGTGGTGGCCAGCGCGACGAAACCGAGGGACTCGAACAGCCGGCCGGAGCCGACGTCCCACGGGTTGGGCAGCAGGAACGTGCCGGAGTCGTGCAGGGCGCGGAAGCGATCGCGGAGGGAATCCATGTCCCTCACCCTGGCACAGGAGCGGCGCCGCGCGGGTAGGCCAATCGCCGGGTCGTGGCCGGTTCCCCGGCGGACGGCCTCAGCCGACCCGGGCCGGGCCGGTGCTCTCGCGGCGCAGGACCCGGATGGGTGGGCCGGGGTGCTCGACCGGCGCCGCGCCGTCGAGCGCGGCCAGCACCGCGCGGGCCAGGGTGAGGCCGTGGTCGTGGACGTCGATGCTCAGCGCGGACAGTGGCGGCACCGCCAGCTCGCACAGCGGCGAGTCGTCGTAGACCAGCAGGCTCACCTGGCCGGGCACCGGCACGCCGGTGCGGATCAGCTCCTGCTCGGCCGCGACCGCCATGACGTCGTTGTCGAAGACGACAGCGGTCGGCGACGGCGAGGCGGCCAGCAGCTGCTGCACGCCCCGGACGCCCGACTCCGCGCCGTAGTCGCCCTCGACGATCTCCACCCGCACGCCGAGCTTCGCCGCGGCGGTGTGCATGGCGGCCGAGCGTTCGGCCGTGTGCACCAGATCGGCGGGGCCGCTGACCCGGCCGATCACCCGGTGCCCGAGCGACACCAGCATCTCCACCGCGGCGGTCATCGCCCCGGCGTCGTCGGTGACGACCCGGGAGAACGCCGGGGCGTCGGCACGCCCGGCCAGCACCGCGGGCAGGCCCAGCGACGCCAGGTGCGCCGGCCGGGTGTCGTCGTGGACCAGGTTGACCACGACGACGGCCCGGACGGTGTGGTCGCCGGCCCACCGGCGGTAGGTGGCCAGCTCGGCCTCCAGGTCGGGCACCACCAGCAGCAGGACGGTGGCGCCGTGCGGGGCCAGGGCCTCCTCCATGCCGGCGATGAGCTCCATGAAGAACGGCTCGACGCCGACCCGGGCGGCGCTGCCGGTCAGGACGAGGCCGATCAGGCCACCCGGGGAGGTCACGCCGTCAGCCCACCTTGGCCGGGAGGTCTTCGACGGGGTTGCCTCGGTTTTCCGCCGCGGGCAGGCTCAGTGAGTTCGCCGAGCGCAGCACCTCGGGGGCGGAGAACGCCTCCAGGTCGACGGTCGCCGCCGTGGTGACGGTGAACGTGCGGGTCTCCCCGGGCAGCAGGTCGACGAGCATGTCGTCGACGACGGCGTCGGGGGCGACCCGGTCGGCGAGCACGGCCACGTCCCGGGCGAACGATGCGGCGGTCACGGTGATCGAGTATCCGCCCTCGGTCGCGACCGTGTGGGCCCGGACCGCGGCCGGGTCGTAACGCAGGTCGTAGTCCTCGGCGAACAGGTGGGTGGCGCGCAGGCCGTCGGCGTCGGCGACCAGCACCTCCTGGTCGATCTCGGCGGCCGCGAGCAGGCTCGGGTCGAGGTCGAGCCGGGCGACCGCGCGGGCCGGCACGTCGAGGTCGGCGGTCGTGGCGGCGAGCCCGGTTCCGTCGAAGCGGACCCGCCGCAGCGTGACCGTGCCGCGCCACGGCTCGTCGCTGTCGTTGATCGCGACGAGCTGCTGTTTCTGGAACGTGAGCACCCGGGGGGCGTACGCCCGGCGCAGCGCGTACCAGGCGGGCTTGAGCCGGCCCGCCCCGTCCACGACCGCCCACGAGGTCACCGGCCAGCAGTCGTTGAGCTGCCAGAGGATGCTGCCCATGGTGCGCGGCGCGTGCCCACGCAGGTGGTTGATCGCATACGTGGTGGCCCGCGCCTGATTCAGCTGGGTGGCCCAGTGCCAGGCGCTGAAGTCCTCCGGCACCGGCATGTGGTGGGCCAGTCCGCGGTCCAGCTTGCCGTTGCCGTCCTCGGCCTTCTGGTGCAGCAGGAACGCGGGCGAGTCCTTGCGCAGGTCCTCGGGTGCGAGGGTGCTGGTCAGGGTCGACCAGGCCGGCGGGGCCTGCCAGCCGAACTCGGAGCAGAACCGGGGCACGAAGTTGTCGTGGAAGGTGTAGTCCTGCCGGTTCCACGCCTCCCACTCGTGGCGGGTGCCGTACCGGTCGTCGTTGGGGTGGACCACTGACGGGTCGTGGCCGGGGCTCGACGGGCTGCCCGGGTGGTACGGCCGGGTCGGGTCGAGCTCGGCGAGCAGCGCCGGGAAGTCCTCGTAGTAGTAGCGGGCGCCCCAGGTGGCGCCCTGCAGGGCTTCCTTCCACTGCCAGTCCTCGTGGCCCCAGATGTTCTCGTTGCCGCCGTTCCACAGGATCAGCGACGGGTGCGGGGCGAGGCGGGTGACGTTCTCCCGGGCCTCGGCGAGGATCTCCGAGCGGATCGGCTCCTCCTCGGCGTAGGCGGCGCAGGCGAGCGGGAAGTCCTGCCAGACCAGCACGCCCTTCTCGTCGCAGACGTCGTAGAAGTCGTCGGTCTCCCAGATGCCGCCGCCCCAGATGCGCAGCAGGTTCGCATTTCCCCGAATGGCCCGGTCGACGGCGGCGGAGAGGTCGGCGCGGGTGATCCGGGTGAGCAGGTGGTCCTCGGGGATCCAGTTGAGGCCGAGGACGAAGATCTCCTTGCCGTTGACGCTCAGCGTGAACCTGCTGCCGTCGGCGTCGGGGGTCTCGTCGAGGTGCACGTCACGGAAACCGACCCGGCTGTGGTGCTCGTCGAGTTTCTCCTCGCCGGCGAGCAGCGTCACGGTGACCGGGACCAGCGGCTGGTCGCCGTGGCCGACCGGCCACCAGAGCGGTGCATCCGGAACGTCCACATCTATCGTTACATCGTCGCCGACCACAGCGACCCGGCTGGTCCGGTCACCGACCACCACTTCGACGGTGAGTTCAGCCGCCGAGTCACGCTCCACCGCGACGTGCACGGTGAGCTGGGAGCGGGTGGCCAGCGGGCGGACCGACGCGAGCCGGGCGGTGCGCCAGCGCTCCAGCCGCACCGGCTTCCAGATGCCGGCGGTCTGCAGGTCGGGACCCCAGTCCCAGCCGAACGAGCAGGCCATCTTGCGCACCGCGTTGAACGGGTGCGGGTACGGCCGGGGCCGCTCGCCGATCTGCTTCTGGACCTGCTCGGCGTATTCGAGGGCGGAGTCGAAGCGCACGCTCAGCGGGATCTGCCCGTCGCGCAGCAGGTGCCGCACGTCGAACCGGTACCCGCGGTGCATGTTGAAGGTCCGGCCCAGCTCGGCCCCGTCGACCTCGATCGTCGCCACCGTGTCCAGTCCGTCGAAAACCAGGTCGACACGCTCGCCCGGTGCGGCCGGGGCGGCGGTCAGCGTGGTCTCGTAGAGCCAGGCCGTGCGGTGGAACCAGGCGAGGGCGGCCTCGTTGGCCTCCAGGTACGGGTCGGGGATCAGCCCGGCGGCGAGCAGGTCGGTGTGCACGGTCCCGGGCACGGCGGCGGGCAGCGGTGACGCGGCGATCTCCGGCGGGACCGGGCCACCGGCGGCACGGACGGTCCAGCCCGCATGAAGGTCGGTCTTGAGCATGTCGGAGTGCTCCCTGTCATTTCAAAAGAGGGTTGCCGCCGCGCTGGGGCTCCCACATTCTTAAGCTACTGAACGAAGTCCGTCAACGCTGGTGAACCCGGAGGAACGATGGCCGATCTGGTGCACTTGACCGCTGCGGGAGTGAGCCTGGTGCTGGACTGCCGGGGCACCACGCTGCCCGTGATCGTGCACTGGGGCGAGGCCCTCGGCGACCTCACGAACGAGCAGCTCAGCGACCTCGCGCTGGCCGCGGCGCCACAGCCGATCGGGTTCTCCGCCGACACGCCGGTCCGGGTCTCGATGCTGCCCGAGCAGTCCGCCGGATGGCTCGGGCACCCCGGTCTCGCCGGGCACCGCGACGGCCGGGCGTGGTCCAGCGCCTTCACCCTGACCGAGGTCGAGACGGCTGCTTCCCGCGTACGGACGAAGGCGCGTGACCAGGCAGCCGGCCTGGACCTGGAGATCGAACTGGAACTGCACGCCGCAGGCGTGCTGCGCACCCGCGCCCACCTGACCAGCACCGCGCCCGGAACCTACTGGCTGGAGCACCTGATGCTCTTCCTGCCGGTGCCCGCCGAGACCGCCGAGTTGCTCGACTTCACCGGCCACCACCTGCGGGAACGCTCGCCGCAGCGGACCGCGTTCATGCACGGGCTGCGGGTGCGCGAGAACCGGACCGGCCGCACCGGATACGACTCGGCGTTCGTGCTGTGCGCCGGCACCGCCGGGTTCGCCAACCGGCACGGGCGGGTCTGGGGCCTGCACACCGCCTTCTCCGGCGGGGCGAGAACGGTCGCCGAGCGCAACTACCACGGACACTCCGCGCTCGGCGGCGGTGAGCTGCTGCTGCCCGGCGAGGTGGGCCTCGGCGAGGGCGAGACCTACACGACACCCTGGCTCTACGGCTCGTTCGGCGCGGCCGGGCTCGACGAGCTGTCCGGGCGGTTCCACACCTACCTGCGCTCGCGGCCACAGCATCCGCGCACGCCCCGGCCGGTCGTGGTGAACACCTGGGAGGCGGTCTACTTCGACCACGACCTGGGCCGGCTCACCGAGCTGGCGAAGGCGGCCGCGGCCGTCGGCGCGGAACGGTTCGTGCTCGACGACGGCTGGTTCGGCTCGCGCCGCGACGACACCTCCGGCCTGGGCGACTGGGTGGTCTCCCCCGAGGTCTGGCCGGACGGCCTCGGCCCGCTGATCAGCGTGGTCCGCGAGCTGGGCATGGAGTTCGGGCTCTGGGTCGAACCCGAGATGATCAACCCCGACTCGGACCTGGCCCGCGCCCACCCGGACTGGATCATGGCCGCCGGGGACCGGCTCCCGCCGGCCGCTCGCTCTCAGCAGGTGCTCGATCTGGCAAACCCCTCGGCGTACGCATACCTGCGCGCCCGCCTCGACGCCCTGCTCACCGAGTACGACATCGCCTACCTGAAGTGGGACCACAACCGGGACCTGGTCGACGCCGGCCACCCGGCGAGCGGGCGGGCCGGGGTGCACGACCAGACCCACGCCGTCTACCGGCTCCTCGACGAGCTGCGCGAACGGCACCCGGGCGTGGAGATCGAGTCGTGCTCCTCCGGCGGCGGACGGGTCGACCTGGAGATCCTGGCGCGCACCGACCGGATCTGGGCGTCCGACTGCATCGACGCGCACGAGCGGGTGGCGATCCAGCGGTGGACGTCGCTGCTCGTGCCGCTCGAACTGATCGGCTCGCACGTCGGCGCGCCGGTCTCGCACACCACCCACCGCTCGCTGCCGCTGGACATGCGGGCCGGCCAGGCTCTGTTCGGACATTTCGGCATCGAGTGGGATCTGACCTCGGCGTCCCCCGGCGACCGCGACCGGCTGGCCGAGTGGGTCGCCCTCTACAAGGAGATCCGCGGGCTGCTGCACACCGGCACGCTGGTGCACGGCGACGTGGCCGACCCGGCATATTCGGTCACCGGTGTCGTCGGGGAGACCGACGCCTTCTTCGCGCTCACCGCCACCGCGACCAGCGACGCCTACCCGCCTGGCGCGGTCGCCCTGCCCGGACTCGACCCGGACCGGGTCTACCACGTGCGCGCGCAGCCACCCGGTGACGTGCCGGACGGCAACGCCCTGGCGTGGGGCGCTGCGTTACCCTGGTGCACGCCGCAGGGCGTCCGTCTGACCGGGCGTGTGCTCGGCTCCTCCGGGCTGCGGCTCCCGGTGATGTACCCCGACCGCGTTCTGCTCGTGCGCGCCACGGTTGATCCTTCCCAAGGCGGTGACTGAGTGAGAGAAACGGTCGGAGACGCCCGGCCGGGCCGTGGGCGCCGTCCGGCAGCCCGGGAGAGCATCCTCGACGCCATCCGCGCCTCCGAACCACTGAGCCGGGTCGAGCTGGCCGCGATGACCGGGCTCACCGAGGCGGCGGTGTCGATGACCGTGCGCCGACTGCTGGAGGAGGGCCTGGTCGTCGAGACCGGGCGCACCCCGACCGGCGGCAAGCCGCGGACGCTGCTGCGGCTCGACCCGGCGGCCCGGCTCGCGGTCGGCGTCTACCTGGACCGGGACGTCACCACGTACGTGCTGACCGGCCAGACCGGCGGCGTCATCTCCCGGCTCGCCCGGCCCGCACCGACCGGCGACCTGCTCCCCCAGCTGACCAGCGAGATCGGCACCCTGCTCGCCGGATCCGGCGTCGACCGGGCCCGCTGCCTCGGCGTCGGCGTCGTCTGGCCGGGGCCGCGCGGCAGCATGGCCCGCTTCGACGACGCCCCGCCGCACCTGCGCGGCTGGGACAGCGAGGAACTCGGCCGGCGGCTCGCCGCATCGACCGGCTGGCCGGTGCTGGTGGAGAACGACGCGACCGCCGCGGCGGTCGGTGAGTACTGGGTGGCCCGGGTCGGGCCGGAACAGGCGTTCGCCGCGCTCTACATGGGCAGTGGCATCGGCTCCGGCATCGTCGTCGAGGGCCGGGCGATGCGCGGCGGGCACGGGGCGGCCGGGGAGTTCGGGCACGTCTGCGTGCAGGTGGACGGGCCGGAATGCTGGTGCGGCAGCCGCGGCTGCCTGGAGATCCTGGCCGGGCCGCGGACCGTGGTGACCACGGCCCGCGCCGACCCGGCAGCGGTCGCCGAGGCGGGTCTGGACCCGTCCGCCGGGCGCAGCGTCGCCGCCGACTTCGCCGCGATCGCCCGGGCCGCGCGGGCCGGCGCGCCCCGCTGCCTGGCGCTGCTGGAGGATTCCGCCCGCTATGTGGCGGCCGCCGCCGAGTCGGTGGTGAACCTGCTCGACATCGACCTGGTGGTGCTCACCGGGCCGGGCTTCGCGGCCGCGTCGTTCGTCTACGGCCCGGCGATCATGCGCCGGGTGTCGGCGGCCGACACGCGCACGTGGCGGCGCTCGGTGACCGTGACGGTGTCGCTGGCCGCCGCAACGGCCTCGGCCACCGGCGCGGCGGCCCTGGTCCTCCAGTCCCACCTGCGGCGTTGATGCCACCAGCGGCGCTGATCTCACTCACCCGGCCACCTGCGGCGCTGATCTCACCCACCCCGCCGCCCGCGGCTCCGATGTCACCCACCCCGCCGCCCGCGGCTCCGTTGTCACCCACCCGGCCACGCGCGGCGCTGATGTCACCCACCCCGCCGCCCGCGGCTCCGTTGTCACCCACCCGGCCACGCGCGGCGCTGATGTCACTCGCCCAGCGGCTGTGGCGCTGATGTCACTCGCCCAGCGGCTGCGGGCCGTCGGCTACGAGCCGACCGCGCTGGCCACCGCGCCAGGCGGGGTGATCGCGTCGGCGGCGCTGGTCACGCTCGCCGACGGCAGCCGGGTCTTCGCCAAGACCCTCGACGGCGCCGACGTCTTCACCGCGGAAGCCGACGGGCTGCGAGCGCTGGCCACGCTGGGCGGCGCGACCACCCCGCGCGTGCTGCTGACCGCGCCGGACCTGCTGGTCCTGGAGGCACTGCACCCCGCGCTGAACGGCGAGGACTTCTGGGAACGGGCCGGCCGCATGCTCGCCGGCGTTCACACCAGCGCGGTCTCCGACCGCTTCGGCTGGCACACCGACGGCTGGCTGGGCCGGTTGCGGCAGCACAACACGTGGACCACCGACGGGTACGAATTCTTCGCACGCCACCGCATCCTGCGCTGGTTGACCGAGCCGCTGGTCTCGTCAGCCTTCGACGCGGCCGACCGGGCCGCCCTGGAGCGACTGTGCACGGCACTGCCGGAGATCATCCCGCCGCAGCCGCCGGTCCTGAACCACGGCGACCTGTGGCCGGGCAACGTGCTGTCCACGGCGGACGGCTCGCCCGCCTTCATCGACCCGGCGGTCTCCTACACCTGGGCCGAGTCGGATCTGTCGATGATGTGGTCAGCGAACCGGCCGCCGGAGTCAGACCGGTTCTTCCCGGCGTGTGCCGAGGTCGCGCCCCTGCGGGCGGGGTGGCGGGAGCGGATGCCGATCCTGCATCTGCGCGAGCTGCTGAGCATCATCGCCCACGGTGATGATGACTGGGGGGCGGTCGCCGCGGTCCGCGAGGTCATAGCGCCCTTCGCCCGCCGCTGACAGTCCCTCCCGCTTCGCAGGCCGCCCCGGTGACCGCTCGCCGCCACCGGCTCGCCGCCTGGCCGAGCAATCACGGCTGACCGCCAGTGCTGCCTTCTCGCCCTTGAGACAGCCCTGACCGTCAGCCCGGTGACTGGGCTGACGCTCAGGGCGGCCTGCACGCCCAGAACACGACACTGACAGCCAGCCCGCCCAACCAGCTGCGCCCTGGAGCTGCCTCGGCCAGCCCGACACGACACTGGCGGACAGCCGAGCAAACCGGCTGACAGCCAGGACAGCCAACACGCTCCGAACACAACACTGGCAGGCAGCCGAGCAAACCGGCTGACAGCCAGGACAGCCAACACGCTCCGGACACAACACTGGCAGGCAGCCGAGCAAACCGGCTGACAGCCAGGACAGCCAACGCGCTCCGGACACGACACTGGCAGGCAGCCGGGTGAACCGGCTGGCAGCCAGGACACCGGACATGCTTCGGATACGACACTGGCGGGCAGCTGGGCGAAGCGGCTGACGGCCTGGGCGGGCGACCGGGGGCGCGGGGCGGCTCGGGGAAACTTATGCTCGGCGATATGACGGGGATGAATGGGCGACGCCCGAGCGGGCTGGTGGTGGGGTCGCTGATCGCGATCTCGTTCGGCACGGTGTTCGTGATGACCAACAGCGGTGGCCTGCCGGCGCCCTGGCCGCTGGTGTTGCGGGTGGCGGCTGCGGTGGTCGCGGTCGGACTGCTTCTCGAGCTGTTCCGCACGGCGCGGGTGGCGCAGGAGACCCCGCCGCCCGGGGGCGGGTATGGCGACCGCCGGTATCTGGCGATCGTCGCGGTCGAGGTGGTTGCGCTGTTCGGCGGTCTCGCGGTGATCAACCAGGTGCTGGAGTGGCCGGAGGTGACGATCGCCTGGGTGGCCCTGGTGGTGGGCGTGCACTTCTTCGGGCTGGCGTGGGTGTGGCGGATGCCGCTCTACCACTGGCTGGGCGCAGCGATGACCGTGCTGGGCCTCGGTGGCTTCCTCGCCTACGCCCTGGGCGCTTCGGCGGCGACCATCGAACTGATCGCCGGCGTGGGATCAGGAGTGGCGCTGTTCGCGACGGTGGCGGTGGCCCTGCGCGTAGCACGCCAATCCCGGGAGCTGACGCCCGCCTGACGGGCAACGGTGGCGGTGCGCGTGGCACGCCAATCCCGGAAGCTGACGCCCGCCTGACGGGCAACGGTGGCGGTGCGCGTGGCACGCCAATCCCGGAAGCTGACGCCCGCCTGACGGGCGGCGGTGAGGCCGCCCGGGGTGCGCGAGGGCCTGCGCGCCCCGGGCGGTGCCGGTCAGCGGCGTAGTTCGCCCAGCCGGCGCTCCGGGTTGGGGGCGGCGTCGGCCAGCGTCTTGGTGTACTCGTGCCGCGGGTTGAGGATCACGTCGTCGGCGGGGCCTCGTTCGACGATCTCGCCCTTGTACATCACCAGGATCTCGTCGGAGAAGTGCCGGGCCGTCGCCAGGTCGTGGGTGATGTAAAGGACACCCAGGTCCTCCTCGCGCTGCAGGGTCGCCAGCAGGTTGAGCACGCCCAGGCGGATGGAGACGTCCAGCATCGACACCGGCTCGTCGGCGATGAGCACGCCGGGCTCGGGGGCCAGGGCCCGGGCGATGGCCACCCGCTGGCGCTGGCCGCCGGAGAGTTCGTGCGGGCGGCGCTTGGCGACGTTCTCGGCGGGGGTCAGCCGTACGCGTTCCAGCAGGTGCAGGACGCGGCGGTGGACTTCGGCGTCGGTCATCTTCGGATGGTGCAGGCGGATCGGGCGTTCCAGGTGGTGGGCGACGCTGTGGAACGGGTTCAGCGAGGCGAACGGGTCCTGGAAGACCATCTGCACGGTCCGCCGGTATTCGGCCAGGCCGGAACCGCGGCGGGCCACCGGTTTGCCGTCGAGCAGGATCTCGCCGGAGGTGGGCTGTTCCAGTTGGAGCAGCAGCTTCGCGATGGTGGACTTGCCGCTGCCGCTCTGGCCGACCAGCGCCACGGTGCGGCTGTGGTCGAGGGTGAAGCTGACGTCGTTCACCGCGCGCAGCGTGCTCATGCGCAGGCCGTCGCGCAGCCGGTAGTCCTTGACCAGGTTGCGCACTTCCAGGGTGGTCATGACGCCTCCTCGGCGACGGAGACGGCGTCCAGGGCGAGCAGACGGTCGTCGATCGCCCCGCGGACGAACGAGCCGCGGTCCCCGGTGAGGCTCGGGAACGACGCCAGCAGCTGCCGGGTGTAGTCGTGCTGAGGGTTGGTGTAGAGGTCCACGGCGTCGCCGAGCTCGACGATCGATCCCTCGCGCATCACCGCGATCCGGTCGCTGATCTCCAGCAGCAGCGGCAGGTCGTGGGTGATGAAGATGACCGCGAAGCCGAGTTCGTCGCGCAGCCGGGTGATCTCGCGCAGGATCTCCCGCTGCACCACCACGTCCAGCGCGGTGGTCGGCTCGTCCATGATCATGATCTGCGGTTCGAGGGCCATCGCCATCGCGATCATCACGCGCTGCCGCATGCCGCCGGAGAGCTCGTGCGGATAGGCGGCGAGCCGCGCCCGGTCCACGCCGACGCGTTCCAGCAGGTCGCCGCAGCGCTGCCGGCGTTCGCGCTTGCCCAGCTCCGGCCGGTGGGTCTCGAAGATGTCCTCGAACTGGTCGCGGATCGAGATGACCGGGTTCAGCGAGTTCATCGCGCCCTGGAAGACCATGGAGATCTTGTCCCAGCGGGCCGCCCGCAGGTCCTCGGGCGAGAGGTCGCCCCAGTCGATGTCGTAACCCTCACGGGAGTGGAACACCGCGTGCCCACGCGTGATCATGGCCGGCGGCTTGAGGAGGCGGACGATCCCGTACGCCAGGGTGCTCTTGCCGCAGCCGCTCTCCCCGGCCAGACCGAGGACTTCGCCGCGCTTGAGCTCGAAGCTCACGTCCTTGACCGCGTGCACGACCGGATCGACGAGATAGTCGACGCTGAAGTTCTCGACCGTCAACACAGGATGGCTCACAGCGTGGACTCCTTGGCCTTGCGCAGCTGGTCGCGAGACATCCGCCAGCCGCGGCGGGCGGCCCGGGTCTGGTTGCGCAGCTTCGGGTTGATGATCTCGTCGATCGAGAAGTTGATCAGCGACAGGGCGGCGCCGAACAGGGCCAGCATGAGACCCGGCGGCACGAACCACCACCAGGCGCCGAGCCGCAGGGCCAGGCCGTTCTGCGCGTAGTAGAGCATGGTGCCCCAGGTGAACGACCCGCTGGCGCCCAGGCCCAGGTAGGAGAGGCCGGCCTCGCCGAGGATCGCGAAGATGACCGCGAAGACCACCTGGGAGGCGAGCAGCGGAACCAGGTTGGGCAGGATCTCGACGAACAGGATCCGCCAGCGCTTCTCCCCCGCCACCCGGCAGGCCAGCACGTAGTCGCGGCTGCGCAGGCTGAGCGTGGACCCGCGCAGCACCCGGGCCGAGCCGGCCCAGCTGGTGATCGCGAGGACCACCGAGACCAGCAGGATGCTCTTGTCCGGCACGTACGCGCTGATCACGATCACCACGGGCAGGCCGGGGATGACCAGCATGATGTTGGTGAACAGGGAGAACGCCTCGTCGACCCAGCCACCGGCGTAGGCGCCGACGATGCCGAAGAAGGCGGACAGGATCAGGGTCAGCACGCCGACGATCAGGCCGACCAGCAGCGAGCCGCGGGTGGCGTACGCGAGCTGGGCCAGCACGTCCTGACCGGTCTGGGTGGTGCCGAGCAGGTGCTCGCTGCTCGGCCCGGCCAGGCCGATGTCGCTGACCCGCGACGGGTCCTGGACGAACAGCGGGCCGAGCAGCCCGAAGAGCAGGATGACCCCGCCGATGATCAGGCCGGCGGCCAGTTTGCCGGTCATCGGCGGCAGGGCGAACCGGCGCTTGCGGCTGGGGACCGGGGTGTCCGCCGGTACGGCCTCGGCGGTCTGCGTGGTGAGAGTCATGGGTCGGCTCCTCTCAGCTCCGCGCCCGGGTGCGCGGGTCGATCACCGAGTACAGGAGGTCGACCAGCAGGTTCGCGCCCAGTACCGACAACGTGATGATCAGGAAGATGCCCTGCATGAGGGCGTAGTCGTTGCCGCCGACGGCCTGCAGCAGCGCCGAGCCGATGCCCGGGTAGGAGAAGACCGCCTCGGTGACGATGGACCCGGCCACCACGAAGCCGAGCGAGATGGCGAACCCGGAGATGGACGGCAGGACCGCGTTGCGGGCCGCGTACCGGCGCATGATCCGGCCGTTGCGCAGGCCCTTCGCCTCGGCGGTGACCATGTAGTCCTCGGAGAGGGTGGACACCATCATGTTGCGCATGCCGAGCATCCAGCCGCCGACCGAGCTGATGATGATGGTCAGCGCCGGCAGGGTGCCGTAGTAGATCACCGAGCCGATGAACGCGCCGTTCCAGCCGGGAGTGACGTTGTAGACGTCGTACCCGCCGTTGAGCGGGAACAGCGGCCAGACGCTGCCGAACAGGAAGAGCAGGATCAGTGCCAGCCAGAAGTACGGCACCGACTGGAACATCGTGGTGACCGGGATCAGGTTGTCCAGCCAGGACCCCCGTTTCCAGCCGGCGAGGGTGCCGAGACCCACGCCGGCCAGAAACGAGATGATCGTGGCCAGTCCGATCAGGCCGATGGTCCAGGGCAGGGTCTGCCCGATGATGTCGATGACCGAGGCGGGGAAGAACGTCACCGACACACCCAGGTCACCGGTGGCCAGCCCGGACAGGTAGTCCAGGTACTGGCCCCAGAGCGGCTGGCTGGAGTCGGTGCCGAGCATCGCCTCGATCGACGCCCGGGTTTCCGGGCTGACCGGCCCCTTCTGGCCGAGTTTCGAGATCATGATCTCGACCGGGTCGCCCGGCATGAGTCGCGGGATGAAGAAGTTGACCGTGAGCGCGGCCCAGAGGGCGGCCAGGTAGAACCCGACCTTCCGGAGCAGGAACATGGGTTACTTCGCCGCCGGCTTCAGGTTGGACAGGACGATGCCGTTGTCCCACGCCTTCCAGGTGGCGGGCAGCGCGTACTTGTTGTCGTCGGTGGGCCAGCCGGTGGCGTTGGCGGTGCTGAACTCGGTCAGCATCGAGTTCAGGTAGATCGGGATGTACGGCAGGTCCCGTACGATCTCGGTCTGGATCTTGGCGTATTCGGCCTTCTGCGCGTTCTCGTCGTTGGTGGCCGACGCCGCCTCGATGGCCTTGTCCACGATCGCGTTGCTGTAGCGGGAGTAGTTGCCGCTGGTGCCGGCCGCCTCGCCCACCTTGGCGGTGGTCTTGGTGACGTACTTCAGGCTGTAGGTCGCGAACGGGTTGGTGGACGCGCCCAGGCCGATCGAGTCCAGCGACAGCTGGTACTTGCCCTGCACCTGGTTGTTGTTCCACTCGTTCCAGGACAGCTGGGACGGCTTGAGCTCGATGCCGACCTCCTTGAGCTGCTGGGACATCGCGTCGTTCAGCGAGATGTAGTCGCTCCAGCCGGTGACGGTCTGGATGGTCAGCGAGAGGCGCTCGCCGCCCTTGGCCCGGATGCCGTCGCTGCCCTTGACCCAGCCGGCCGCGTCGAGGACCTGGTTCGCCTTGGCGGCGTCCGGGGCGCCCGGGATGGTGAGGTTCGCCGGGTCGGCGATCCACTTCTTGTCCCGCTCCGGCGGCAGCATCGTCGGGGACGCGGTCTTCGCGAAGCCACCACCGGCCAGCTTGTTCAGCTGGTCGCGGTTGAGCGCGTGGTAGATGGCCTGCCGTACGGCGACGTCCGTCTGCGGGCCCTTGCAGCCGAGGGCCGCGTTGGCGCAGGTGAAGATCGACGTGGTCATCGCCGGGGTGTTGACGTACGTCAGGTTCTTGTTGCTGGCGATCAGCTGGTCGAGGCCGGGCAGGAAGGAGCTCATCCAGTCGACCTGGCCGGCGGTCAGCGCGGCGCTCGCGGCGTCGGCGGTGGCCAGCGAGATGTACCGGACGTTCTGGATCTGCGGCTTGTCCGGCTGCCAGTAGCCCGGGTTCTTCTCCATCATGTAGCTCTGCGCGGTGAACTGCTTGAGCTTGTACGGCCCGGTGCCGACCGGGTTCTGGTTGATGGTCTTCGCCGGGTCGTCGACCTTGCTCCAGATGTGCTCCGGAATGATCGCGGTGTTACCGACGATCGACGCCTCTTCGGTGTACGAGGTCGCGGGGAACGTCAGCACGACGGTCTTGTCGTCCTTGGCCTCGGCCGACGTCAGCTTCAGGCCCGTCGCGTTGATCGCCGGGGTGCGACGGATCAGGTCGAAGGTGAAGGCCACGTCCTTGGCGGTGAACGGCTGACCGTCGGTCCACTTCACGCCCTCCCGGACGTTGATGGTCAGCTGCTTGCCGTCCGGGCTCCACGAGTGCCCGGTGGCCAGCATCGGGGTGGGCTGCGCCTCGGTGGCGAAGTTGAAGTAGTAGAGCGGCTCGTAGATGAGCCCCTGGGTGGGCTGCAGGAACGTCGGGGAGAACGGGTTCCAGTTCTCCACGATCGTGCCGGTTGCTCCGTTGAAGACGGTAACCGTGCTGTTGGCGCCGTTGGTCCCTGATTTGTTGCCGCCGGAGGAGTCGGAACAGCCGGTCATGGCGAGCGCCACCGCGGCCGTGGCCGCGACGACCGCGCCGGCCCGGCGGCCGCGGCGGGTGAAGAGGTCATACATCAGCGAATCCCTCGTTCGGATCGCCACCGGGGGCGGCGAGTGAAGCGGTTCAGTGCACCGCGGAAGTGCGGCGCGGATCACCTTCGACGGCCATTATTAAGTCGCTTAAGTTTGCTCTGTCAAGAGCAGGTTTCCGGTCGTCGCTCAGTACGTCAGTTCGCGACCCGGCGCGAAACGTGGAGAACCGTCGATGTCTCGCCCATCGACCCCGATCACGGTCTCCGTGCCCCTGGGCGGAAAACCCGGCACAGACCCTTGACCCCTTAGTTAACTCATTTTAGATTCTGCGGATACCCAGGATGGCCACCACTGCGGCCGTCCGGTCCGCGGCGTCCCTGCGACCCCGGCGGGCGAGCAAAAACGGCCATTGACAATCATGAAATCTTCAGCGCATCGTGGGAGCGCTCCCAGCTCACCCGTCCCCCGGGAGCACCCCACGACCGTCCGCCACGCACCCGGCGGACAGGGAGGAACCCATGAAATCGAAATGGTGGGGCGGCCTCGCGGCCGTGCTGACCGCCGGTGCCGCGGCGCTCACACTGGCCCAGCCCGCCCAGGCCGCCGCAGGATTCACCGTCTCCGGCAGCCGCATCCTCGACGCCAACGGCAACACCTTCGTGATGCGCGGCGTCAACCACGCACACACCTGGTACCAGGACCGCACCCCGCAGGCCCTCGCGGACATCAAGGCCCTGGGCGCCAACACCGTCCGGGTGGTGCTCGGCAGCGGACAGCGCTGGGGACCGGACAGCGCCGCCAACGTGTCCGCCGTGATCAGCCAGTGCAAGGCCAACCGGCTGATCTGCGTGCTCGAGGTCCACGACACCACCGGGTACGGCGAGCAGTCCGGCGCCGCCACCCTGGCCCAGGCCGTCGACTACTGGATCTCGATCAAGAGCGCCCTGGACGGCCAGGAGAACTTCGTCATCCTCAACATCGGCAACGAGCCGTACGGCAACGGCTCCACCGCCACCAACTGGACCGCCGACACGAAGACCGCGATCACCCGGCTGCGCTCCGCCGGCTTCCAGCACCAGATCATGGTGGACGCGCCGAACTGGGGCCAGGACTGGCAGTTCATCATGCGCGACAACGCCGCCTCGGTGTTCGCCGCCGACCCGCAGAAGAACACGGTGTTCTCGATCCACATGTACGGCGTCTTCGACACCGCCGCCGAGATCACCGACTACCTGGGCCGGTTCCAGAGCGCCAACCTCCCGATCGTGGTCGGCGAGTTCGGCTTCGACCACTCCGACGGCAACCCCGACGAGGACACCATCTTCGCCACCGCGCAGCAGCGCGGCATCGGTTACCTGGGCTGGTCCTGGTCCGGCAACGGCGGCGGCGTCGAGTACCTCGACATGGTCACCGGCTTCAACGCGTCGCAGCTGACCACCTGGGGCCAGCGGATCTTCAACGGCGCGAACGGCATCAAGGCGACCTCGAAGGAGGCCACCGTCTTCGGCGGCGTGCAGCCGTCGCCGTCGTCCAGCTCGTCATCGCCGTCACCGTCGCCGTCGGTCTCCGTCTCGCCCAGCAACCCGGGCGGCGGCGGGGCGTGCACCGCGACCTACACGGTGAACAACTCCTGGCCGGGCGGCTTCCAGGGCACGGTCACGGTCAAGGCCGGCTCGGCCGCCATCAACGGCTGGACCGTCACCTGGACCTGGCCCGACGGGCAGCGCTTCACCAACACCTGGAACGCGACCGTGACCAGCTCCGGCGACACGGTCACGGCCCGCAACGCCGGCTACAACGGCAAGCTCTCCGCCGGCGGCGAGGCCAGCTTCGGCTTCACCGCCTCGCGAGGCGCGAGCAACACCGCTCCGGCCCCGGTCACCTGCGCCGCGAGCTGAGCATCCCCACCGGCCGGTGCCGCGGGCTCGCCTGCCGCGGCACCGGCTCCCTCAGATGTACGGGTGACGGACAGCCCCGCCCAGCGACGCGAGGCAGCGGGCCGTCCCGGTCCCCACGCGACCGCCGGGCGTAAGCAGTCCCTCACCGGACCCACCCCCGCCCCCACAAAGCCCCCGCACCGGATGGCCTCGCCGCGCCTCCCACCCGCGCAACCACATCCCCGAACCCGCGACACCCAGCCCCAGCCGAACCACCCAGCCGCCAACAAGAGCGGCCTCACGCAACGGAACACGACACTCAGCGCCAGCCGGACCGCCCGGCCGCCAACAAGAGCGGCCTCACGCGGCGGGACACGACACCCAGCGCCAGCCCAACCGCCCGGCCGGCAGCAGGTGCCGCCTCGCGCAACCGCACACAACACCCAGCACCAGCCCGACCGCCCGGCCGCCAACAAGAGCGGCCTCACGCGGCGGGACACGACACCCAGCGCCAGCCCAACCGCCCGGCCGGCGGCAAGAGCTGCCTCACGCGACCGCACACAACACCCAGCAGCAGCCCGACCGCCCGGCCGCCAACAAGGGCTGCCTCACGCGGCGGGACACGACACCCAGCGCCAGCCGGACCGGGCGGCTGGCAGCAAGAGCTGCCTCACGCGACCGCACACGACACTCGGCGCCAGCCGGGCCGGGCGGCTGGCGGCAAGTGCGGTCTCAGGCGGCGGGACGCGACGGTCAGTGCCAGCCGGGCCGGGGGCGCGCGGGGATCGCGACTCGCCACGTGGCGCGGTGGGTTCTCAGCGGATGGCGTAGTTCTGGAGGGCCGGCTCCAGCAGGGTGAACGCCTCCCGCGCCTGGGCCGACACCACCCGGGCGATCTCCTCGTCGGGGTGGCCGTCGAGCGTGCGCCACAGGATCTCGTCGAAGAGCAGGCGCAGCACGCCGCCCAGCTGCACCGCCGCGACGCGCGGGCCGATCGCGCCGGGCGCCGCACCGGTCTCCTCCGCCAGCGCGCGGGCCAGCGCCCGCTCCCGCTGGTCGTGGAACTCGCGGACCCGGGCGGTCAGCGCCGAGCTCGCGGCGATCATGCGGGCGAAAGCCGGCCCGGAGAAGCCGATCACCGGGTCGTGGGCGGCGATCGCGATCAGCAGGGAGCGGCGCACCGCCGCCAGCGCGGACTCCCCCACCGCCCGGTCGCGGACCGCGGCGGCCGGACCCTGCACGAACGCCTCCTGCAGGTCGAGGGCCAGATCCTCCTTGCGCGGGAAGTAATTGGTGACGGTCATCTTCGCCACCTGGGCCGCGGCGGCCACGTCGGCGATCGTCACGTTGTCGAAGCCGCGCTCCAGGAAGAGCCGGGTGGCCTGCTCGGAGATGTGCGCGCGGGTCTGCTGCTTCTTGCGCGCGCGCAGGCCGGGCGGTGCTTCGCTCATGGCCCGTCACCATAGCAGAAAATAGGCTTGACATATTTTTAGGTCGAGTCTAAGTTTGACGGGTGACAGTCGAAGAGTTCTCCGTGGCCGGCGCCCACGCCGGTCCCTACGCCCTGGTCACCGGGCCCGACAACGCCCTCTGGTTCACCCTGGTGCACAGCGGGCAGGTCGGGCGTTTCGTGCCCGGCGAGCCGGTGACCGTCCACCCGGCCGGCAACGGGCCGACGATCATCACCAACGGGCCCGACGGCGCGCTCTGGTTCACCGAGTTCAAGGCGCACCGCATCGGGCGCGTCACCACCACCGGCGAGGTGACCGCGTTCGCGCCGCCCACGCCGGAGTCCGGGCCGTTCGGCATCTGTGCCGGGCCGGACGGGGCGCTCTGGTTCACGATGAGCGCCGCCGACCGGATCGGCCGCATCACCACCGACGGCGAGATCACCGAGTTCCCGCTGCCGTCCGCCGGCGCCTTCCCGTCCGCGATCACCGCCGGCAGCGACGGCGCGCTCTGGTTCACCATGAACATGGCGAATGCGATCGGCCGCATCGGCACCGACGGCGAGATCACCACCTGTCCGCTGCCCACCGAGGGCGCCGCGCCCGTCGGCATCACCGCCGGCGCCGACGGCGCGCTCTGGTTCGTCGAGATCGGGGCCGGCCAGATCGGCCGGATCACCACCGACGGCACCATCAAGGAGTTCCCGCTGCCCGACCGGGCCGCCCGGCCGCACGCGATCACCGTCGACGGTGACGGCACCCCGTGGTTCACCGAGTGGGGCGCCAACCGGGTCGCCCGCATCGCCGAGGACGGCCAGGTCACCGGCTATGACCTGCCCACTCCCGGCTCGGAGCCGCACGGCATCGCCGTCGGTCCCGACGGGGCGATCTGGACCGCTCTGGAGACCGGCAGCCTGGCCCGCGTCACCCGCTGAGACGAAAGGACCCGATGACCGAGTTCGACCGTCAAGTCCGCAACCTGATCGAGCTGGGCTACCCGGCACAGCTCGAGACACAGCTGGAGCCGCTGCGCGAGGTCGCCACCCGCGCCGGCGACACCCCCGCCGACTCCGAGGCCGGCCGGGTGCCGTTCCTGCTGGTCGTCACCCGGGCGCTGGTCCCGATCGAGGAGATGATGCCGCGCACCAGCCTGACCGGCAAAGGCAGACCCGGCTTCGTCGACCGCACCTTCGAGCCGGGCTCGCTGGAGCGTTTCGTCACCACCCCGGCCGCCGCGCTGCCCGGCCACGAGGCCTATGTGCTGTTCGGCGTCGAGCGCGGCGAGGAGTTCTGCGGCGTGGTGCCCAACGACGCGATGGACGTCATCGCCGGCCGCGACCGCACCCTGCTGACCATCGAGGAGGGCATCGCGCTGATCACCCAGTTCCCGCAGATCCTGGTGAAGAACAAGTGCTTCTCGCTGGGCGGGTCCCGCTCCACCGACCGCCGGGTGCCGGCGCTGTGGATCAGCCAGCGGGCGCCGAAACTCGGCTGGTGCTGGGCCGGCAACCCGCACACCTGGCTCGGCATGGCCTCGGCCGCGGGCCGCGCCGGCGCGTGACGCTCAGTAGGATGAAGGTCATCGATCGGTGACCGTCCGGGAGGAGCCGGCGCGATGGAAATCGTGGACGCCGACATCCCACGGGGCCACGCCGTGCCGCTGGCCCGGCTGCGGCCGGGCCTGGAGCTCGGGCCGGCCCTCCCGGCGGTTGCCCGGCTCGCCACCGGCGAGCTGATCAGCATCGACCCCGACGGGCGGGTGGCGCACCACGGCGACCGGCCCGCCCGCGAGGTCGTCGCCGAGTTCCTCGCCGACACCGGGCTCAGCCACACCGACCTGACCTGGACCGCGGAGGCGGAGGAGGAGCCGACCGCCCGGTCCGTCGCCGAGGCCACGCTGTTCCTGACCGGCGACCCGGACGAGGCGGTGGAGACCCACGGCGACCGGGTGCGGCACGGCGAGCGCAGCGTGCTGGTCGCGCCCGGCCCCTCGCTGCTGGACGCGAGCCAGTGGCAGTCGCTCGCCGACCGCTCCGCCGGGCAGGCCGCCGACCTCATCCGGGATCTTCAGGCGCACCGGCCCACCCGGGCCGAATACTCCCGGGCCGAAGACCTGCTGATCCGGGCCATCGACTACGCGGGTGAGGTGCTCGCCCTCGTTCCGGACGGCGAGCCCGCCGTTCCCGTACGCCATCTGTGGACCGCTGCGGGTCTACAGGCTTGGCGGACCAGCCCGGAGCGCTTCCGCGTACCCCGCCTTGATCGTGACCTGGCGCGGCACCGCCGAGCTCTCGCCGAGTTCGCGGCGGTGTTCGGTCCGCCGCAGGCGGAACGCACCGTCGCCATGACGCCGCCGCTGGCGCGCTCGGGTTTCGACGCCAGCATGTACCTGGACTTTCAGGAGTGCCGGTGCGGTGGCCGGCTGATCTCGGTGGCCGAGCGCACCGCGCCGGGCGACGAGTGGGCGGTGCTGACCGTCAAGGCGCGCTGCAACCGCCGGACCTGGCATCGGTACCGCTACCGGTTCACCGTCGCGGCGGGTGCGCCGGAGACGCCGCACTGGGAGATGTCCGGGCGGCGGGAGCCGTCGCACGTGGTGGATCCCGGTGAGTGGCTGGTGGCGGCGGAGGGGTTCGCCGGCGGGGATCCGCAGATGCACGCCATGAACATGAAGCTGGCCGCGTCGTCGGTGGAGGAGGCGATGCTGTTCGTGCCGCCCGGCGCGGAGGCGATCCCGGAGTCGGAGGTGCGTGGCCGGCGGGGGAAGGCGCTGTACTCGGCGGCGCCGGAGCGGTTCCGGTGGGCGCAGCTGCTGGCGGCGCGGGACGCGTATCTGGCGGCTTCCGGGGCGGAGGATCCGGGCGGTTCGCTGCCGGCGCGCACGGTTGACGAGGCTGTTCTCTTCATGGAGCGGCGGCGGTGCGTGTGCGGGGAGACCGAGCTGCACCGGCGCGAGCGGGAGCTGGCCGGTGACGCGGTGCGGCGGGAGGTCCGGTTCTTCGGGGTCTGCCTGATGTGCCGGCGCAAGCGCGAGTTCGTCTTCACCGTGCCGCGCGACGCCCCGGCCGGCCCGGGTTTCAGCCGGCCCGGTGATGGGCCGTCCGCGTTGCTCGACGCCGGCGAGTTCTGGGCGGCCGGCGAGGAGGACGGCACACCGGAGGCGCTCGCCCGCTCGGTGGCGGTCTGCGACGAATTGCTGGCCCTGATTCCGGACGACGGCACCGAGGTGCCGGAGCAGGAGTTCCGTACGCCGACCGGCCGGATGCTGCGGCGCCGCCAGCCGGAGGTGTTCACCCGCTCGCACCTGACCGCGGAACGGGAGCGCCGGCAGCGGCGGCTCGACGAGTTCCTGACCACAGTTCCCCCGCCGGACGGCTCCCGGGTGTGAGGATCTTGCCTGCTCGGTAGGGCACGACCTCGGGGGACGCACGGGATGAAGTGGGCCAGAAAAGCCGTCGTGGCGACGATGGCGATGGGCGTCGCCGGCTGCACCCAGGTGCCGGAGTCGTGGCCGGCCGATTCCGGTGGTTCGCCGGCTTCCCCGTCCCCCTTTCCCTCTTCTTCGGCTGCGGCCGCCTCGCCGGAAGCCGCGAGGCGGGAAGCCGCGACGCCGGAAGCCGCAACGCCGGAAGCCGCAACGCCGTGGACCGGCACGTGGGCTGTCGCCGTGCAGCCGCGCGGGCGGTCCTTCCAGCGGGAGACGCTGCGGCAGATCGTGCACACCAGCATCGGTGGCAGCGCGGCCCGGGTACGGCTGTCGAACGCCTACGGCACCACCCCACTGACCGTGAACAGCGTCTACGTGGCCCGGCGGCTCCGCGGCAGTGCCATCGACGCGAAGACCGACCGCCCGGTGACCTTCGGCGGCGCGAGCACGGTGATCATCCCGGCCGGCGGCTCGGCGGTCAGCGACCCGGTCGCCTTCGCGGTGCCGGCCGACAGCGACATCGCGGTCAGCGCCTACCTGCCGGAGAGCACCGGGGCCAGTACCCGGCACGCCGTCGGCGGCCGGCACAACTACATCGCCGCCGGCGACCAGAGCGCCGCCGCCACCCTGGCCGGCTCGACCACGACCAGCAGCTACTTCTTCCTGGCCGGCGTGGACGTCCAGAACCCCGCGGCGACCGGCTCGGTGGTCGCCTTCGGCGCCTCCATCACCGACGGCGTCGGTTCGAAGTTCAACGCCGACCGCCGCTGGCCCGACCTGCTCTCCGACCGGCTGCGCTCCGCCGGCCGCACCATCGGAGTCCTCAACACCGGCATCAGCGGCAACCGCCTCACCGCCGACACCCACGGGGCGAGCGCCGCCAAACGATTCGACCGCGACGTGCTGCGGCAACCCGGCGTCCGCTGGGTCATCATCTCCGACGACGCCATCAACGACCTGGGCAAGTCAGACACCCCGGCGCCGCAGCTGATCACCGCCCTGCGCACCCTGATCGCTCGCGGGCACGACGCCGGCATCAAGGTGATCTGCTCGACACTGACCCCGTTCCGCGGCGCCGGCTACTGGACCGAGCGCGGCGAACGCGGCCGCGGTGAGATCAACGCCTTCATCCGCTCCCGTGACAGCGGCTGCGACGCCGTCCTCGACCTGGACCGCGCCACCCGCGACCCCGGCTCGCCGAGTCGTTTCCAGCGCCGCTACGACTCCGGCGACCACCTGCACCCGGGCGACGCCGGCATGCGGGCGATCGCCGACGCGGTCGAGCTGAGCTGGTTCTGATCCCCCGCGGCGGTCAGCGCAGGGGGCGGATCGCACCTTCCACACAGCGCAGGAGCAGGCGGAGGGTCTCGTGCCGGGACGGGTTGTTCTCGGCCAGGAAGCTCCAGCCCACGTAGAGCTGGGACCAGATCAGGCTCTGCACCCAGACGGCGGGCAGCTCCGGATCGATGGTGCCGTCGGCGTGGCCTCGCTGGACCAGCTCCTCGAACCAGGCGTCGCTGCCGGCGGGGTCCTCCTCGTCCTCCAGCGCGATCTGCTCGTGGAAGAGCAGGGAGAGCAGATCGCCGAGATCGAAGTACTCCTGGCAGAGGCGGCGGACGGCGGCGGAGCCGGTGTCCTCGGTGGTGCGGGCCCGGGCGCGGGCCTGCTCCAGGCGGTCCAGCGCCTCGGTGCGCAGGGCGGAGAGCAGGTCGCTGCGCTCGGGGAAATAGCGGTGCAGCGTGGTGCGGCCCACGTCGGCGGCGGCGGCCACGTCGCCCAGGGAGGCGGCGGGGTTGCGGGACAGAACCTCGATGGCGGCCTCGATGATCGCCTGCCGGGTTCGGGCGCGGCTGCCGGCGCGGACGGTACTCACCGGCGCAGAATAACAGTTGCCCATTCTGGAACAGCTGTGTTCCATTATGGGTATGCCGGATGCCACGAGATTGAGGACTCTGTTCGCCGTTCTCCGACCGCACCGCCGCACCATGCTGCTCGGGCTGGTGCTCGGGCTCATCGGCAACGCGGCCGGGCTGGCCACACCGATGGTCACCAAGTGGGTGCTGGACACGTTCAGTGATGGGGTGGATCTGGTCCGGCCGGTCGCGGTCCTGCTCGCCCTGGTGGTCGTGGGGGCCGCCATCACGTTGTGGCAGTGGATCCTGCTCGGCACGCTCGCCGAGCGGATCGTGCTGGACGCCCGGACGTCGATCATCAAGCGTTACTTCCGGGCCCGGGTGGGGGATCTGCAGCGGCGGCCCACCGGGGAGCTGGTCACCCGGGTCACCTCGGACACCGGGCTGCTGCACGAGGCGTCGAGCAGCATCATCGGGCTGATCAACGCCGGCATCGGGCTGGTCGGCACGCTGGTGCTGATGGCGGTGCTCGACCTGACCCTGCTCGGCTGCACCCTTGCCGCGGTGGTGGTCGTCAGCGGGCTGATGGCCACCCTGCTGCCGAAGATCGGCACCGCGCAGACCGCGGCGCAGGACTCCGTCGGGAAACTCGGGGCGAGTCTGGAGGGGTCGCTGCGGGCGATCCGTACGGTCAAGGCCAGCCGCGCCGAGACGCGCCAGAGTGAGCAGATCGTGGGCAACGCCCGCGACGCCGCGGCGCACAGCGTGCGCGCCGCCAAGGTCGCGGCCACCGTCTGGACGATCTCGTGGACCGGCCTCAACCTGGCGGTCATCATGATCCTCGCCATCGGCGCGTGGCGCGCGCACCTGGGGCTGCTCGAGGTCTCCACCCTGGTGGCGTTCCTGCTCTACGTGTTCCAGCTGATGGGGCCGATCAGCGAGCTGACCCAGAACCTGACGGCGTTGCAGGCCGGCATCGCGGCCGCCGGGCGGATCAACGAGCTGCAGAGCATCGGCCTGGAGCCGCACAGCGAGGGCGGCACACCGGGTCCCGCGGGCACGCCGCACGAGGTGGACGGGCCGGTGCTGGTGCTGCAGGACGTGACCGCGCGTTACGGGCCGGACGCCCCGCCCGCGGTCCGTGGTGTCGACCTGGAGATTCCGCGCCGCGGGCACACCGCGGTGGTGGGGCCGTCCGGCGCCGGCAAGACCACGCTGTTCTCGCTGCTGCTGCGCTTCCTGGAGCCGGAGGCCGGGCAGATCCTGCTCGACGGCCGGCCCTATCCGGCGTGGAGCCACGAGGAGGTGCGCGCCCGGCTGGCGTACGTGGAGCAGGAGACGCCGGTGGTGCCCGGCACGATCGGTGACAACCTGCGGTTCACCCATCCGGACGCCACCGACGCGGAGCTGCGGGAGGTCCTGCGCTCGGTCCGCCTCGACGACAAGATCGACGAGCTGCCGGACGGGCTGGACACGTCGCTGAGCTCCACGGATGTGTCCGGCGGTCAGCGGCAGCGGATCGCGCTGGCCCGGGCGCTGCTGCGCACCCCCGACGTGCTGCTGCTCGACGAGGCGACCGCCCAGGTCGACGGGCTGACCGAGGCGGCGGTGCAGGACTGCATCCGCGAGCGGGCGGCGACCGGGGCGGTCGTGACGATCGCGCACCGGCTCTCGACGGTTCTCGACGCGGACCGGATCGTGGTGATGGAGGACGGCCGGATCCGGGGGCAGGGCACGCACGCCGAGCTGTACGCCTCGGACGACCTGTACCGCCGGCTCGTGGAGGCGCTGCGGATCGCTGCCGACCAGTCCGCGCCCGCCGCCGTCTGAGTCAGCCCGCGCCGAGCGGGCCGGTGGCCATCGTGCCGCCGACCGTGCGCTGCTCGGGCGCGCCGGGGTCGGGTTCGCCGACCTCGGCCGCCCACTTCTCGGCGTCGTCGTGCGGGTGGTAACCGATCGCCTCTCCCCCGGCCGTCGACCACCAGCGGCGGGTGTTCGCCGACACGCCCCACACCAGCCGCCAGCCGGTGGCGGTCAGCGACGCCTCCACGAGCCGCGCCAGGTCGTCCGGCGACAACCACACCGACAGGTCGCGCGGGGTGGCGGGCTGGTCCTTGCAGGCGCCGATGCGCAGGCAGATCACGTGCATCCCGTGCCGGTCGTGGTAGAGCCGGCCGAGGCTCTCCAGCGCCGCCTTGCTCCAGCCGTAATAGGTGTCCGGGCGCGGCGCCACGTCGTCCGGCAGCGAGGCGCAGCGTTCGTGCAGGCCGGCGGCGTGGTTGCTGGAGGCGAGCACGACCCGCGGCACACCGAGGCGGTAGGCGGCCTGCAGCACCCGTTCGCTGCCGCGCACGTTCACGTCGAGCACGTCGTCGAAGGCGCTCTCGTCGGCGAGCCCACCGAGGTGCACGATAGCGTCGACGCCCCGGGCGGCGCGCTCGACCGCCGCACCGTCGGTGACGTCCAGGGCGTCGACACCGTCGGCCGGCCGCAGGTCGGTCAGGCGCAGGGTGTGCTGGGTGAGCCGGGTGCGCAGCATGGTGCCGAGGGCGCCGGACGCGCCGGTCATCAGGATCACCGCCATGCGAACCGTGTTGCCCAGCCGGCACCCGGTCACACCTGGACCGTCTCGCGGCGGCGCCGGCGATAGACGGCGAAGACCCCCGGCGCGACCAGGGCGAGCAGCACCACGATCCAGAGGACGACGGTGAGCGGCGTCGAGACCAGGACCGACCAGTCGCCCTCGGAGAGGGCCAGCGCCCGCCGCAGCTGCTGCTCGAACAGCGGCGCCAGGATCAGCCCGACCACGGCCGGCGCGACCGGGACGTCGGCCAGGCGCATCAGCAGGCCGACCAGGCCCAGCACGGTGAGGACCAGCAGGTCGGCGATGGTGCCGCCGGCCGCGTAGGTGCCCAGGCAGGCGAAGAGCAGCACCCCGGCGTAGATGCCGTAGGCGGGGATGGTGAGCAGCCGCACCCACACCCGGACCAGCGGCAGGTTGAGGACCAGCAGCAGGACGTTGCCGATGTACAGGCTGGCGATCAGCGCCCACACCAGTTCCCCGGACTCGGTGAACAGCTGCGGGCCGGGCTGCAGGCCGTAGGACTGGAAGGCGGTGAGGATGACCGCCGCGGTGGCCGAGGTGGGCAGGCCGATGGTGAGCAGCGGGACCAGCACGCCGGCCGCCGCCGCGTTGTTGGCCGACTCCGGGCCGGCGACGCCCTCGATGGCGCCGTGACCGAACTCGTGCCGGTGCTTCGAGAGGCGTTTCTCCAGGCTGTAGCTGAGGAACGTGGGCACGTCGGCGCCGCCGGCGGGGAGGCTGCCGATCGGGAAGCCGATGGCGGTGCCGCGCAGCCAGGCCGGCCAGGAGCGGCGGAAGTCGGCGCGGGAGAGCACGGCGGCGCCGCGGACCGGTTCGACGCGGCTCGCGCCGGTGCCGGCGACCAGGTGCCCGAAGGTCTCGCCGAGCGCGAAGAGGGCCACCACGACGATCACCACGTCGATGCCGTCGAGCAGCGACGGCAGGCCGAACGCGAGCCGGGCCTGACCGGTCAGCGTGTCGATGCCGACCAGCCCGATCGCGGCGCCGACGACCAGGCTCGACGCGCCCTTGAGCAGGCTCGGGCCGAGCAGCGCGCTGACCGTCACGAACGCGACGGCCATCAGCGCGACGTACTCGGGAGGACCGAAACCGATCGCGATGTCGGCGACCGCGGGTGCGGCGACGGTGAGCGCGACGGTGCCGATGGTGCCGGCGACGAAGCTGCCGAGCGCGGCGGTGGCGAGGGCGGCGGCGCCCCGGCCGGCGCGGGCCATCCGGTTGCCTTCCAGGGCGGTTGCCACGGACGCGCTCTCGCCGGGTGTGTTGAGCAGGATCGAGGTGGTGGAGCCGCCATACATGCCGCCGTAGTAGATGCCGGCGAACATGATCAGCGCGGCGGCCGGTTCGAGGCGGAAAGTGATCGGCAGCAGCAGGGCCACGGTGAGCGCCGGGCCGATGCCGGGCAGCACGCCGACGGCGGTGCCGATGGTGACGCCGATCAGTGCCCACATCAGGTTCGCCGGGGTCAGGGCGTCGGCGAAACCGGTCAGCAGGGCGTCCATCTCAGAACCCCCACGGTCCGGCGGGCAGGCTGAGCCCGATCACCACGTCGAAGATCAGGAACACGAGCGCGGCGAGGGTCCACCCGTAGGCGGCAGCCCGCGCCGGATGCGGGGCGCCGAGCAGCAGCGCCGCCCCGGTGAACAGGGCCGCGGAGCTCACCACGTACCCCAGAAGCGGCAGGACCAGGGCGAACGCGATCAGCAGGGCCACCATCGCGGCAAGGCGCCAGAGGCGCCGCCGGTCAAGGTCAAAGGCTTGCGGCGTACGCAGGGCGCGCGCCCCCTGCCAACCCAGACCGGCGCCGAGCACGCCGAGCAGGATCCCGATCAGGGTGGGCGCGGCGGCCGGCCCGAGGGCGTCGTCGGACTCGCGCAGATTGGCGGCGTCGATGAGGACCACGACCGCCGCGAGCACCATGAGCAGGCCCAGCAGCGCGGACGCTCGCGCCTGCCTGAGCGTCTCCGGCGCGGCGGGGTCGGGCGCGCCGGTATCAGGCGCGGCGGGATCGGGTGCGGTGACGCCGGGTGCGGCGGGATCGGGTGCGGTGACGCCGGGTGTAGCGGGATCGGGTGCGGTGACGCCGGGTGTAGCGGGATCGGGCGTGGCGTGGCGGGGTCGGGCGCGGGGCGGCCGGCGTTGTCGGTCGTCATGCCAGGCCCATCTTGACCAGGACGTCGGTGACGGTCTGGCGTTCGGTCTGGAGGAACGTGTCGAACTCGGGCCCGGTCAGGGTAGCGTCGCCCCAGCCGCGGCGTTCCAGGGTCTCGCGCCAGGCCTCGCTGCGGGTCATCCGCAGCACCAGGTCCTCCAGGGCCTGCTCGTCGGCGGCGCTGATCCCGGCCGGGGCGACCACGCCGCGCCAGTTGGCCAGCTCCACGTCCACGCCGGACTCCTTGAGCGTCGGCACGTCCGGCAGGGCGGGCAACCGCTCGGCGCTGGAGACCGCGACCGGCCGGACCGTGCCCGCCTCGATCTGGCCCTCCAGCTCGGAGACGCCGGAGACGCCGGCGGTGGCCCGGCCGGAGAGCAGCGTGGACAGCGCCTCGCCGCCGCCGGAGTGGGCCACGTAGTTGACGCCGCCGGGGTCGGCGCCGATCGCGTCGGCGATCAGCCCGGCCAGGATCTGCTCGACGCCGCCCGCCGAGCCACCGGCGAACGACACCGCGCCGAGGTCCTGCTTCATCCGGGCGACCAGGTCGTTCAGGTTCTTCACCGGGGAGTCGGCGGGCACCACGACCACCTCGTAGTCGGTGGTGAGCCGGGCCAGCGGAGTGGTGCTGTCCAGGGTGACCGGCGAGTCGTTGCTCTCGATCGCGCCGAGCATGATCAGGCCCATCACCATGAGCTGGGTGGGGTCGCCGTCGTAGCGGGCGAACTGGCTGAGCCCGATGGTGCCGCCGGCGCCGGCGACGTTGTAGACCTCGGTGCGGCCGGCCACCTCGCGCAGCGCGGTCTGCATCTCGCGGGAGGTCTGGTCCCAGCCGCCGCCGGGCGCGGCGGGCGCCATCAGCCGCAGCTGCCGTCCGTCGAGGAAGTCGGTGGTCTCGTCGCTCCACGGTGTGGTCAGGAGCAGCAGCAGGGTGCTCACCGCCGCCGCCACCCAGGGCGCCACCGCGGCCGGTCGCCAGCGCTGCATCGGTCCACCCCGCTTCCGAGTGCGGTACAGCCGAGCCCCCTTTACATTCGCATTGTTGACCCGGAGGGCAGATGGCGCACGTCGTGGTGGTCGGAGGAGGCAACGCCGGGTTCAGTGCGGCGCACGCGGCCGCGGCCCGGGGACGCGACGTGGTGCTGCTGGAGCGAGGGCTGCCGGACGAGGCGGGCGGGAACAGCTACTACACGGCGGGCGCGTTCCGGATCGCCCATCAGGGGCTGGACGACGTGGCGGGGATGCTCGACCCCGACCCGCGGTTGGCGGAGACGGTGCTTGCGCCGTACCCGGAAGAGCAGTTTGTGCGGGATCTGCGTGAGGTGACCGGCGGGCGCGCGGACCGCGGGTTGTCCGCCGCGCTGGCGGCGGAGAGCGGGCCGGCGCTGCACTGGCTGCACGGGCTGGGGCTGCGGTTCCGGTTGATGTACGAGCGGCAGTCCTATCCGGACGAGCACGGCCGGCACGTGTTCTTCGGCGGGCTGGCGGTGGGCAGCACCGGCGGCGGGAAAGGGCTGATCGAGCAGCACACCCGCGCGGCAGCGGCGGCCGGCGTCGACGTGCGGTACGGCTACCGCTGCGGTGACCTGCTGATCGACAACGGCCACGTGCGCGGTGTGCACTGGACCGGCCCGGACGGCACGGCCGGGGTGACCGAGGCCGAGTCGGTGGTGCTGGCGGCCGGTGGTTTCGAGGCGAACCCGCAGTGGCGGCGCGAGCACCTGGGCGCCGGATGGGAGCGGGCGCTGGTCCGCGGCACCCCGCTGAACACCGGGGACATGCTGCGCGCGGCGCTGGCGGCGGGTGCGGCACGCGGCGGCGACTGGTCGTCGTGTCACGCGGTGGCGTGGGACGCGAATGCCGCGGCCTCCGGCGACCGCGAGCTGACCAACCGGCTGACCCGGCAGAGTTACCCGCTGGGCATCGTGGTCAACGTGGACGGGCGGCGGTTCCTGGACGAGGGCGCCGATTTCCGCAACTACACCTACGCGAAGTACGGCGGGGAGATCCTGCGCCAGCCGCGCGGCCTGGCGTTCCAGATCTTCGACGCCGGGATCCGGCCGATGCTGCGGACCGAGGAGTACGACGCGCCCGGCACGAGCGTGGTGATCGCGCAGTCGATCGACGAGCTGGCCGCGGCGCTGGAGACACCTGAGCTGGCGCGCACCGTCGAGGAGTTCAACGCCGGGATCGACGAGTCGGTGCCGTTCCAGGCGTCGGTGAAGGACGGCCGGGCCTCGCGGGCCGAGCCGCCGAAGAGCAACTGGGCGCTGCCGATCCGGACGCCGCCGTTCTACGCCTTCCCGGTGACCTGCGGGATCACGTTCACGTTCGGCGGGTTGCGGGCCGACGAGCACGGCCGGGTGCTGACCGGATCGGGGTCTGCCCTTGCGGGCCTGTTCGTCTGCGGGGAGATGCTGGGCGGGCTGTTCAGCGGCAACTATCCCGGTGGCACCGGCTTGACCGCGGGCGCCGTGTTCGGCCGCCGGGCCGGAACACTGGCCTGAGGTCAAGCCGCGACCAGTTCCCTCTCCGGTTCGGGCCGGCGAGACCCGTAGACGGTCATCACGACGCTGCGCGCCCACCGCATCCGGGGTGCCGCCGTCTCCGGGCAGTCGCCGTAGGCCGCGGCCATCGCGGCCACGCATCCGCGTGTGCCACCGCAGGCGCGCACGGCCTCGGCGATGGCGGCGTCGACGGCCGAGCCGGTGGGGCGGGAGCCGCTCTGCAGGGTGCTGGCGAACAGGGCGGAGGCGCGGGCGGCGAGCATCTGGCTTCGCATGACGATCAACTCCGATCTATGGGTGATTACCGCCTCAGCGTGAACCACCCGCACCACAGATCGCCTCCGGGATTCCGACGGACGGCCCGAATCGGGGAGACCCCTAGGTGTCAGATCTTGGCTCCGACCGCGGCGCCGTTGGCCGGCACCAGGTAGTCCGAGGACCGGATCGAGCCGTCCGCGGCGCGCGGACCAGTGACAACGGCGGGGTCGGTGCTGCGCAGCGTCCACGTGCCGCCGAGGTTCCAGGAGTTGCCGGAGGCGGTCGAGGAGCCGAGCGCCACCGCCGTCTTGTTCCCGACAGCGAGGTTGGCGGTGAGCCGGGAGGTGGAGCCACCGTCGACGTCGAAGCCGGTCTTGGCGTTCTGGTACGCGGTGCTGCGGTTGATCGTGATGCTGCCGGTGTTGCCGTTGTCGGTGAACCCGTGTGCCGCGTTGCCGAAGGCCATGGTGTTGGTGACGGCGTGGCTCGCGGCCGGGCCGGTGCCCCCGCTGCCGCCGAGTTTCAGGCCGTTGCCGTCGCCGGAGAAGTTCGGGATGCCCCAGCGGTTGTAGCCGTTGCCGTACGCGACGGTGTTCTGGATGGTGACCGGTGAGCTGAACGCCCAGGCGTCGAAGCCGTCGTCGACGTTGTTCCACAGCCGGGCGCCGCGCACCACGTTGCCGGTGCCGCTGCCCTCCTTGATGCCGAGGCCGTCGGCGCTCTCGCCGTTCTTGCGCGGGTCCCGGTTGCCGTAGCTGTCCAGGTTGAGGATCAGGTTGTTCGCCGAGGCGCCCTGCAACTGGAAGCCGGTCTCGTAGTTGTCCCGGGTGGTCAGCCGCTCGAAGGTGTTGTTGTTGCAGCCGTTGCAGTAGACGCCGTACGGCCCGTGGACGATCTCCAGGCCGATCAGCCGCCAGTGCGACGCCCGCATGTGGATCGCGCCGCGCTGGGCGCTGGGGATGGTGGAGCCGACCGCGCCGGGCGTGTAGGCCAGCGCCTCGCCGTCGATGATCACCTTCTCGCCGGCGTGGCTGGTGAGGGTGAGCGGCGCGCCGGCGGTCCCGCTGCGGGTGATCTGGATGTTGGCGCTCAGCGCGTAGGTGCCGCCGCGGACCGCGACGGTGCCACCGGCCGGGACCACACTGATCGCCTTCTGGATCGTCGCGAGCGGCGCGGAGAGGGTTCCGGAGTTCGCGTCGTTGCCATTGGTGGCGACGTAGACGGTCGTCTCGGCAGCGGTCGCCGGCGTGGGGATCATTGCCAGCAATACCGCGCCGATCAGTGCTGTGGGCAGCATTTTACGGCGTCCGCCGCGGGTAATCATGATGAGCTGACTCCTGGCTTGGGGGACGGCGCTCTTACATGGGGGAATGCGCTTTCCGCCGCAACCTACGCCGGGACGCCGGGCGGTGTCAACGCCACCTCACTGCAACAATCCTGCAAACGAAAAGCATTGACGCTGTTTGATGCACGAATTTATCGTCGGCCCCAGGTTACAGCGCCATTAAGCGATCATTTATCGCGCGCTTCCTTTCCGCCTTTTCTCGCATGGAGACCCCATGAGACGCATCGGATGGATCGCCGTCGCCGCCACCGGCGCGATGGTGGCGGCCGCTCTCGCGGCCGCCGGCCCGGCACACGCCGAAACCCTCTTCGGCGACGACTTCAACGACGGCAACGCCACCGGCTGGTCCCGCAACGGCGGCACCTGGTCGATCGTCACCGACGGCTCCCCCGCCTACCGCCAGTCCAGCACCGGCGCCAACGCCCGCGCGCTGGCCGGCAGCACCGGGTGGACCGACTACACCGTCCAGGCCCGGGTGCGGCCGATCGCGTACGCCGCGGCCGACCGCACGGTGGGCATCGCGGCTCGCGCCACCTCGACGAGCCAGTACTACGCGCTGGTCCTCACCGGCGGCGGCACGGCCCAGCTCCAGCGGGTCTCCGGCGGCACGGCGACGGTCCTCGGCACCGCCGCGACCGGCGGCGCCACCGGCAGCTGGCGGGTGCTCGCGCTGAGCGTGCGGGGCGCCACGCTGACCGGGTTCGTGGACGGCGCGCAGGTGCTCCAGGCCACCGACGCCACGTTCGGCTCCGGCCGGATCGGGCTGGTCACCGGGTACGCCAGCGCGTCGTACGACGACGTGGTGGTGGACACCACGGCGCCGGGCCCCGGTCCCAGCCCGTCGCCGACCACCCCGCCCCCGCCCGGCGACTGCCGGGTCACCGGCACACCCACCGGCTTCGCCACGGTGAACGCCTGGGGCCAGAACGGCACCACCGGCGGCGCGAGCGGACCGCGGGTGGCCGTCGACACCGCCGCCGAGCTGCTGGCCGCGATCGCGACGCCCGGGCCGCTCACCGTCTGCGTCAGCGGCACCATCGCGCTGCCCGCCGGCATGCACGACGTGACCAGCGACAAGTCGATCGTCGGGGTGGGCTCGACCGCCGGGATCACCGGGGGCGGCTTCAACATCGGGCTGCCGGTCTCGTCGGTGACGAGCCCGCCGGCCGACGCCGTGCACAACGTGATCATCCAGAACCTGACGTTCCGCGGCGCCACCGACGACTCGATCAACGTGCAGATGTTCTCGCACCACGTGTGGATCGACCACAACGACCTGGCCCAGGGCTACGACGGGCTGATCGACGTGAAGCGCGGCTCGTCGTACGTGACCGTGTCCTGGAACCACACGCATCACCACACGAAGAACATGCTGCTCGGGCACGACGACAACAACGGCGCGCAGGACACCGGGCGGCTCAAGGTCAGCTATCACCACAACTGGTTCGACCGCACCCCGCAGCGCAACCCGCGGGTCCGCTTCGGCGAGCCGGTGCACGTCTGGAACAACTACTTCGTCTACAACACCGACACCGGCGTGGCCTGCCAGAACAACGCCGGCTGCCTGGTCGAGGGCAACTACTTCGAAGACGTCGAGGAGCCGGTGACCAACACGTACGCCGGTCCGGCCGGGCGGTGCGTGGCCCGCAACAACGTCTTCGCGGGTGAGTCGGGAGCACCGGACTGCAGCGGAACCGTGCAGGAGGCGTCGGCTTACTACAGCTACACGCTCGACGACCCGAACCAGATCAAGTCCATCGTCACGGCCGGCGCGGGGGTGTTCCGATGAAACGACGACACGCACTGTGGGCACTGCTGGCCGCGGCCGTGCTGGTGCTCGGCCTGACCGCCACCGGGGCGCGGGCCGCCACCCTGCTCGGCGACGACTTCGAGGACGGCAACGCGTCCGGCTGGACCACCAACGGGGGCAGCTGGTCGGTCACCACCGACGGCTCCGCCGTCTACCGCCAGGGCGGGACCAGCAGCGACGCCCGGGCGCTGACCGGGACGCCGGGCTGGACCGACTACGCGGTGCAGGCCCGGGTCAAGCCGACCGCCTTCAACGGCAGCAACCGCTTCGCGGCCGTCCTGGCCCGGGTGCAGAGCAGCACCAGCTACTACTACCTGGCGCTGCGCTCCAACAACACCGTCGAGCTCAAGCGCCTCGACAACGGATCGTCGGCCACGCTGGACACCGCGCCGGTGACCGTGTCAGCCGGCACCTGGTACACGCTCAAGCTCGAGGTGGCCGGGTCCGCGCTGCGCGGATACGTCAACGGCACGCTGTTCACCGAGGCCTCCGACGCCCGGTGGGCCAGCGGCCGGGTCGGCCTCGCCACCTTCTACACCAGCGCCAACTTCGACGACGTGCTGGTGACCACCGGGGCCGGGCCCGGCCCCTCCGGAACACCGTCGGCCACGCCTTCGGAGGAGCCGCCGCCGCAGCCGAACGTCGCCGACGGCTGGGCCTCGGTGAACGCCTGGGACCAGAACGGCACCTCCGGCGGCGCGGGCGGGCCGACGGTCACGGTGAGCAGCGCGGCCGCCTTCATCGAGGCGATCGCCCGCAGCGGCCCGCTGGTGGTGCGGGTGCAGGGCACGATCTCACTGCCGGGGCCGATGCACGACGTCAGCTCGGACAAGACGATCATCGGGGCGGGCTCGGGCGCCACCATCACCGGCGGCGGCCTGAACATCGGCCTGCCGATCTCCTCGGTGACGAGCCCGCCGGCGAACGCGGTGCACAACGTGATCATCCGGAACCTGCGATTCAGCGGCTGGCCGGACGACGCGATCAACGTGCAGATGTTCAGCCACCACATCTGGATCGACCACAACACCTGGACGACCGGCTCGGACGGCGGCGTGGACGTCAAACGCGGCTCGTCGTACGTGACGATCTCCTACAACCACGCCGACGGCACCGACAAGAACATGCTGCTCGGGCACGACGACGACAACGGCGCCCAGGACATCGGGCGGCTCAAGGTCACCTACCACCACAACTGGTTCGACGCGACCGAGCAGCGCAACCCGCGGGTGCGCTTCGGCGACCAGGTGCACGTCTACAACAACCACTACAACGACACCGGCAACTACGGGATCGCGTCCACCGAGAACGCCGGCGTGATCGTCGAGGGCAACTCGTTCGAGAACGTCGAGGACCCGTTCCACCTCGGTGAGGGCTCGTCCTCCGACGGGCGGCTGGTCGCCCGGAACAACTGCTTCGTCAACTCCGGGACCGGGCAGAGCGGCGGCAGCGTACCGGCGGTCTCCTACCCGTACTCGGCTCAGGCGTGCTCGCAGGTGAAGGCGACCGTGACGGCGCAGGCCGGCGCGGGCCGGATCAGCGGCTGATCGCGAGCGGGCGGGGTGGCCGCGGCCGCCCCGCCCGCTCC
>NZ_JBEZZB010000056.1:0-55995 GCF_040638955.1 Actinoplanes sp. NPDC024001 | reverse complement strand
GCCACCCTGGGCAGAGCCGGGCTGGCCGCCCGGAAGACACGGCGCGGCGCTTGGGGCGTACCGGTCGGTGGGGTCAATCCGGTGGGTGGCACCGAGACCGTGCCCACCATCCCGCCGGTGCCCGGCGCGCGCCCCATCGGGGCGCCGGGCACCGAGTTCCCCGGCCAGCCGCCCACGCACCTCCCGACCCGCCCCCTGGCATCCACCCCCCTGCGACAGGACGGCATGGACCCGGCCGACGACGCCGCGCTGCGCGACACGCAGCGCCTGCTCAGCACCAGCCTGACCTTCGCCGGCGGCACCGAGGAGGTGGCCGAGCGGCTCTGGCACGCGCTCTACCGGGCGCAGCCGGACCTGCTCGCCGTGCTGCCCGGCTCACCGGAGACCCAGCGCGGCCAGTTCGCGCGGGCGCTCACCTGGCTGACCCACCACTTCGACTCGCCGCCCACCGTGGTGGCCGGCTGCACCGCGCTCGGCTCGGTGCTCGCCGAGTGCGGGGTGCAGTGGAAACAGCTGCACCTGGTCGGGCCGGCCCTGGCCGAGGCGATGCGGGCCGGGATGGCGCCCGGCGCGTGGCGGCAGGACTTCGACCAGGCGTGGCGGTGGAGCTGGCAGCACGCCTACGAGTGGATGGTGCACGGCGGGACGCTGACCGGCTATCAGGCGACGGTCTGGGACGCCGAGGTGGTCGAGCACGAGCTGCGCCGGCCCGACCTGGCCGTGCTACGGCTGCGGCCGTACCTGCCGATGCCGTACCGGGCGGGGCAGTACGCGCGGGTCGAGGTGCCCGCGGTGCCGGGGGTGTGGCGGCCGTACTCGCTGGCCCGGGTTCCGCACCGCGACGACCTCGTCGAACTGCACGTGCGCGCCAAGACCGAGACCGGGGTCAGCGGCACGCTGGTCCACGACACCCGCGTCGGCGACCCGATCCGGATCAGCCGCGCCGAGGGTGAGATGGGCCTGCCGGACGACCCCGGCCGCGGCGTTCTGATGATCGCCGGCGACACCGGGGTGGCCCCGATGAAGGCCATGCTCGCCGAGCTGGCGGCCAACGCGGACCCGCGCCCGGCCGTGCTGTTCTGGGGCGTGCGCGTCCTGGAGGAGCTCTACGACATGCCCGACCTGGCGGAGATCGCCCGCGCGGCGCCGCGCGCCACGGTCGTGCCGGTGATCGCCGAGGGCGACCCGGGGCGGTACCCGTCGGGGCTGGTCACGGACGCGGTCGCGGCGTACGGCGAGTGGTCCGGCCACGAGGTCTACCTGGCCGGCCCGCCGCTGATGCTGGCCGCGACCAGCGTGGCGCTGCAGGAGCTGGGCGTGGCCCCCGAGCGGATCCACCACGACGTCCCCGAATAGCGCGGGTGGCCGGATCCTTCACGGCCGGAGTGCGACTGCCGGGCTCCGGCGGGCCGCGCGGGCGAGGTCGGTGCCGGCCCGCCGGAGCCCGGGAAGGTCCAGGTGCAAGAGCTTGCCGTCGCGCTTCACAGCCCGGCCGTCGACCAGCACCGTGTGGACGTGAGCGGGCGTCAGCGCGGTGACGATCGCCCCGGTCAGCTCGGCCTCGCCGGAGAGGTGAGCCAGACCGTCCAGCAGCAGGAGATCGGCTCGCCGGCCGGGGGTGACCGAGCCGACCTCGTGGCCGAGGCCGATGGCCTGGGCGCTGTCGGCGGTGGCGGCGGCCAGGACGCGGCCCGCGGGGACCATGCCGCCGGTCGCGGCGCGGTGGGTGCGAAGCGTGTCGCGCATCGGCTCGAAGAGGCCCGGCGGGGCGTTGACCGCCACGTCGGTGCCGAGCCCGGCCCGGCCGCCGGCTGCCGCGAACCGGCTGAACGGCGAGGCGCCGTGGCCCATCGTGGCCTCGACGACCGGGGTGACCGTGACGCCGGTGCCGGTGTCCGCCAGCATTCGCGCCTCGCTGTCGGTCATCTGGTTGACGTGGACCAGGTGCAGGTGGGGACCGAGCAGGCCGTCGTGATGCATCCGCGGTAGCGGCGAGCCGGGGCCGCCGCCGGCGTGCATCGTGGCCAGCAGGCCGAGACGGCGCGCCAGTTCGATCTGGCGTACGGCGTCGGCCCAGGGCCCGGGCCCGGTACCGAGGATCGCCAGGGCCCCGGTGACGCGCCCGCTGAGACCGGCCATCCGCCGGGCCTCCGGCACGTCGTCCGGGTCGTTGTGCGCCACGACGGCCCGGATGCCGGCGGTCGCGTACGCGTCCAGCACCGCGTCCGTGTGCTCGGGGGTGGTGGTCACGTTGCAGAAGTCGAGGACGGTGGTGACGCCCGCGTCCAGCGCCTCGGCGGCGCCGAGCAGCGTGGCCGTGTGCGCCTCCCGCGGCCCGTAGGCGCCGAGCACCGGCCCGAGCACCGTGGCCAGGTAGTCGGGCAGCGTCATGTCCGCGCCGATCCCGCGCAGCGGCGCCTGCCAGACGTGGCAGTGCCCGTCGACGAAGCCGGGTGCCACCACCAGTCCGGTCGCGTCGATCACCTCGCGTGCCCCGGCGGCCGGGAAGGCGCCGATCGCCGCGATGCGGCCGTCCTCGACGAGCACGTCGGCGCGCTCCCCGGAGAGCAGGCGGCCACCCCTGATCAGCAGATCCATTTCTCCTCCTAAAAAGCTTTTGGAAAAGCTAACTCGAAAGCTTTTTGGGCGCAAGTACGATGGCACGGTGGCCAGGGACGTCGTGGACGAGATCGCCGGCGCGTGGAGCGTCGAGTTGCCCGGAGTGGTGGGCGCGGAGCTGGAGCTCAGCAAACGGGCTGCCCGGCTCGCGGCGCTGCTCAACGCACCGGTGGAGGCCCGGCTGGCGCGGCTCGGCCTGACCAAGGCGGACTACGACGTGCTGGCGGTGCTGCGGTCCGCGGGTAAGCCGTACCGGTTACGGCCCTCGGAGCTCGCCCAGCGGCTTGCGCTCACCTCCGGCGGCACCAGCAACGTGCTGCGCAGGCTCTCCGCAGCCGGACTGGTCGAGCGCGACCCGGACCCGTCCGACGCGCGCAGCTCCTGGGTGCGGCTCTCCGGCACCGGCCGGGCCAAGGCCGAGGAGGCGGTGCGGGCGGCGGCCACCGCCCAGGCCGGCCGGCTGCGCGACGTGCCGCCGGAGACGACCCGCGCGGCCATCGACGCTTTGCGCGAGGTGCTCGTCGCACTCGGCGACACTCCGGATTAGCGGACCGCGTACCCGGGGATGGAGGGCCACCGCACGGTCAGCACCACCGACTCCTCGGCGGCGAACCAGGAGTGGTCGACGCCGCGGCCCCAGACCACGTAATCGCCCTGCTTGTCCAGGACCACGGTGCGCTCCGGGAACTCCATGTGGAAGCAGCCGCTGATCAGCACCAGCAGCGCGGTGCGGTGCTCACCGCGGACCCACCGCGCCCGCCGGTCGCCGCGCGGGTGCCGGCCCCACTTGATCTCCACGTCGGTGCTGTGCCGCGGGTCGCCTTCCGGCTTGAAGTGGCCCAGCAGCCAGCCGTGATCGGCGAGCGCGTCCGGATCGGCGTTGCCGACGTAGATCCCGTCGGTCACTTCGCCACTGCCTCGTCCAGGATCTTCCGGTACGCGGGCGGGATGTGGTGCGGGCCGCCCGGGGTGAAGACGTCGCTGTGCGAGGCGTCAGCCCACGCCGAGTCCGGAACGGCCGCGCGCAGCGCCGTCAGCACCGGGGCGTCGTCGGTCAGCATGGCGAGCGCCACCAGGCACTCCTCGGCCTCGCCGACACACTCGAACGGCTTGTGCGCGTCGACACCGAGCAGCTCCAGGAAACCGGGGATCTGCGCCTCGTCGGTGAACAGGTCGTGACCGAAGATGTGCGCCAGCCGCTCCCGCGACATGTGCGGCGCCATCGCCAGGAAGACGAAGCGGCACTTCGGACAGTCACCGCACCAGCGGGCGGTCGGGTCGTGCAGCTTGAACGCCTTGTTACAGCTCGTGACGACGTCATCGTACGCTGTGTGATCGGCGAAGAGCTGGGCGATGTGCAGCTCGGAGAGCGGCCGCAGCAGCGAGAAATACGGGTCGGTCAGTCCGGTGTAGGCCGTCACCGCGGTCCGCAGCAGACCCTCGGCGACCACGCCCTTGGACCACTGGTGGTTCACCTCGAAGCCGTTCCACACCAGGTTGGGGTCGGAGGCGGACCGCTCGTTCGACATCACCACCGGGCCCAGACCGTGCCAGGTCGCGGTGGCGATCGCGATCAGCGAGTTGATCGCGGTCACCGGGATGTGCCCGTTCAGCGCACCGGCCCTGTTGAGCTCGAACAGCCGGGGGTCCAGCTTGCGACGGGCGGCCAGGGCGGGCAGGCCGGACGCGGCGTTCACGTTCTCGATCACCGGGTTCGGGTTGACCGAGAACGGCACCGGGTCCAGGCCGGCGGCCCGCAGGATCTCCAGCGTGACGATCGAGTCCTTGCCGCCGCCGACGGCGGACAGCGGCCGGCCGTGCACCTCGACCGGGGCCGCGGCGGGCGCGGTGCCGGGGGACTCCACGGTCAGCTCCAGCACGTGGGCGAGCTGGTTGCGGTACGCGTACTCCGCCAGGCCGTGCGTGTAGACGGCGGTGAAGAACTGCGCCACCTCGACCGGAACCGGCTTCGGCGCGACCACCCGCGGCGGGGCGCCCACCTTGTAGTAGCTCACCCCGGCGACCACGTGCAGCAGGTCGAGCACCCGGAGGAACGCCTCCGGGACGTCCGGCCGCTCCGGCACCGGGAACGTGATCGTCTCGGTGAAGCGCAGCGGCTCCGGCCCGTCCAGCAGGTAGTCGAACGTCGCCACCCCCGTCGACGGATCGAACGCGTACGAGGGGAAGCGCATGACGTCGAACTGCACCCGGGAACTCCTGTCATCTGGCCGACGGGCAATATTAGTCCGGTTGTGCTGCATTCGAAGTGCGAGGGAGACGACGTGCGCCTGGCAGATCTGCGTGGCCGCTCGGTGGCGGTCTGGGGGACCGGCCGCGAGGGGCGGGCGGCGGTGACCGCGATCGCCCGGCACCAGCCGTCCCGGTTGATCGCCGTCGACGACAGCGCCAACTACCTGTCGGTCGACTGGACCGGCGAACTCGCGGAACTGGCCCCGCTGGCGGGCGGCGAGCACGCGCAGGCGGCGCTGCTCACGGCGGACGTGGTGGTCCGGTCGCCCGGGGTGCCGCAGACCCACCCGTACCTCGCTGAGCTGCGCGCCCGGGGGATCACCGTGACCGGCGGCAGCGCGCTGTGGATGGCCGAGCACGCCGGCCAGACCGTCGGCGTCACCGGCAGCAAGGGCAAGAGCACCACGTCCAGCCTGATCAGCCACCTTCTGGCCGCAGTCGGACAACCCAATGCGTACGGGGGGAACATCGGCATTCCGCTGCTCGACCTGCCCCCGGCCGAGTTGTACGTGCTGGAGCTGAGCAGCTACCAGTGCGCCGACCTGACCGACTCGCCGCGGGTGGCGGTGGTCACCTCGCTCTTCCCCGAGCATCTGGACGCGCACGGTGGTGAGCGGGAGTACTACCGGGACAAGCTGAACCTGCTCCAGCACGGGCCCGAGCTGATCGTGGTGAACGGTGCGGACGAGCGGCTGCGCGACGAGATCCGCGGGGTGATCGACCGCAGCGGGTTCCCGCCGGTGCCGGCGGCCGCGGACGACTCCCGCTTCCGGGTCGAGGACGCGACGGTGTTCTGCAGCGACGAGCCGCTGTTCGAACGGGCGGCGCTCGGGCTGAAGGGGCGGCACAACGAGCGGAACCTGTGCGTGGCGCTCGCCGTGCTCGACGGCATGGGCGTGGACGTGGTGGGGCAGCGCGGGGTGCTGGAGGAGGCGGTGCGGGCGTTCCGCGGGCTGCCGCACCGGCTCACCGAGATCGAGGACCCGTCCGGGCTGACGTTCGTGGACGACACGCTGTCGACGAGCCCGTACTCGGCGATGCACGCGATCGAGGCGTACGAGGGGCGGCCACTCACCGTGCTCGTCGGTGGGACGGATCGCGGGCTTGACTACGCACCGTTACGTGAGTTCCTGGAGACGCGAGAACTCACCGTGATCGGCATGCCGGACAGCGGGCCGCGGATCCTGGCCGAGCTGGCCGGCTTGCCGAAGGTGCGCACCGTGCCGGCGCAGGACCTGTCCGACGCGGTCCGCCTGTCGCGCGAGCTGACCCCCGCCGGCGGGGTGGTGCTGCTGTCGCCGGCCGCGCCCAGCTATGGCCAGTTCCGCAACTTCGAACACCGCTCAGAGGCCTTCACCCAGGCCATCCACGACACCGCCAAGTAGCCCCGCCCCCTCAGGGTCACCCGCCCGCCGCCCCGCTTGGCACGCACTGGCCACCAGCCAGGCGACGAGGCTGCCCGCCAGCGCCGCCCCCCACCGGCCCGGCGCGCTCCGCGCGTCAGCCGTGTAGCGCGGCTGCCCGCCAGTGCGGCCCTTCGGCGGTGTGGCGTGCTCTGCGCGTCAGCCGGGTGGGGTGGCTGCCTGCGAGTGCTGCCTTTCGGCGGTGTGGCGTGCTCTGGGCGTCAGCCGGGTGGCGCGGCTGCCCGCCAGTGCTGCCTCCGGGCTGCTCGGCGTGCTCCGCGCGTCGGCCGTGTGGCGCGGCTGCCCGCGAGTGCTGCCCTTCGGCGGTGTGGCGTGCTCTGGGCGTCAGCCGTGTGGCGCGGCTGTCTGCGAGTGCTGCCTTTCGGCGGTGTGGGGTGCTCTGGGCGTCAGCCGGGTGGCGCGGCTGCCCGGTAGCGCTGTCTCGCGGCGGCCCGGCGCGCTCTGGGCGTCAGCCGTGTGGGGTGGCTGTCTGCGGGTGCTGGCTTGTGGGCGGGGCTGGGTGCGGGGGGTGGCGCATCAGCCCGGCGCGGGCCCGGGGGCCCGGTGTTGTGCCTGGCCGGCGGGATGCCACGGGCATGGGTAGCTGCTTCTCGGGGCCACACGGCCGTACCGAGAATTTTTTTGATCTTGTTTCTTGAGTAACGGCGAGGTTTCGCCGCGTCACCGGGACTGACCGAACGGGCCATCGCGCATCGGCCGAAAGAGAAGCCGGCATCGAACGTTCGGACGAGGACAAAACGGGCTTAACGCGGGCATGTGATGGCGGCCACGTCGTAAGGGTTATTTCCGGATCGATGGCTGTCATACGGCACCGGCGAAACATCAGTTCATTGCCGCAGGCCAGGTCACGTTTTGAAAACTTCCTTCACAGTCTTGACAGCGAGGGGCGGTTAGTAAGAACTTTTACCGCGACAGTAAACAGTCCTTCCTGAAAGGGTGTCCGATGGCTGAGCCGGAGATGGACGGCACCGCGATGACCGCGGTCGCCGACTCGCTGGTTCGCGACCGCGCCGCCCTCAACGGGAGCTCGCCGCTCGCGAACGAGGACGGGGTCCTGCTGCGACTGCGCACGCTGCTGCCGGAGTTCACCGGTGCGCTGCAGCGGGTCGCCGAGCAGGTGCTCGCGGATCCCGCGGCCGCGTCGCGAGCCACGATCGTCGAGCTCGCCGAGCGCAGCGGCACGTCGCCGGCCACGGTGACCCGCTTCTGCCGGGCGATGGGCTTCGACGGGTACGCGGACCTCCGCCTCGGCATCGCGGCGGAGACCGGCCGGGCGCGCTCGGCCGGCTGGACCGTGGACATCGGCCGGGAGATCCAACCGAACGACCCGCTCGAACGGGTCCTCGGGCAGATCATGGCGGCTGACACCCGGGCCATGCACGACACCGCCTCGCTGCTCGATCTGGGCGAGGTGGCGCGGGCCGCGGTGGCGATCGCCGCCGCGCCGCGGGTGAACATCTTCGGCGCCAGCGGAAGCGCGCTGGTCGGCGAGGAGATGCAGTTCAGTCTGCACCGCATCGGCATCCCGGTGTGGGCCTGGACCGACGTGCACAACGGTCTGGCCAGCGCCGCGCTGTCGAGGCCCGGCGACGTCGCGCTCGGCATCTCGCACAGTGGCGAGACCGGCGAGACGATCGAGCTGCTCGCTGAGGCGAGCAGCCGGGGCGCCACCACCATCGCGCTGACCAGCTTCCCCCGTTCCCCGCTGGCCGAGCTCGCCGACATCGTCCTGCTCACCGCCACCCAGGCGACGACCTTCCGGCCGGACGCGCTCAGCGCCCGCCACCCGCAACTGGTCGTCCTCGACCTGCTCTACGTCGCCGTCGCGCAACGCACCCACGAACGATCGCACGCCGCGTTCCAGCGCACCGCCCAGGCGGTGCACGGGCACAAGGCCGCGAAAGACAGCTGAACCCTTTCTCAAGATTGAAAACCCCCTCGGGAGGAAAAGTGAAGCGCAAGATCGCGGTCGCCGCGGCGCTCGCTGCGTCGCTGTTCGGCGTTGCCGCATGCGGCGGCAACAGCAGCGACGAAGGCGCCACCTCGGCCAACGCCAAGGTCGACGGCACCGGCAAGACCCTCAAGGTCTGGCTCATGGTCGACGCCGAGACCGCCTGGAAGGGCGTGGTCGAGGACGCCACCAAGCGGTTCACCGAGGCCACCGGCGCTCAGGTCAAGGTCGAGTACCAGCAGTGGGCCAACCACCTCACCAAGCTGGACGCGACGCTGGCCGGCTCGGACGTCCCGGACGTGGTCGAGCTGGGCAACACCGAGTTCTCCAAGTACGTCTTCAACGGCGGCTTCGCCGAGCTCAACAAGGGTGACTTCGAGAACTCCGACACCTGGCTGTCGGGCCTCTCGGGCGCCTGCGAGCTGGACGGCAAGACCTACTGCGTGCCCTACTACGCCGGTGCCCGGGTGCTGATCTACCGCACCGACCTCTTCCAGAAGGCCGGCCTCACCGAGGCCCCGAAGACCTACGCGGACTTCCTCTCGGCCGCCGACAAGCTGCAGACCGGCAACGCCGCGGACAAGAAGTTCAGCGCCGTGTACATGCCGGGCCAGTACTGGTACGCGGCGATGTCCTGGGTCAAGTCCAAGGGCGGCGAGATCGCCAAGAAGGACGGCGACAAGTGGGTCGGCCAGCTCTCCTCGCCGCAGTCGCAGGAGGGCCTGCAGGCCTGGGTCGACATGGTGAAGAAGTACTCGAAGGCTGACGTCACCAAGAACGAGAACGAGCAGGCGGGCATCTTCTCGCAGGGCTCGGCCGGCATGTTCTACGGCAACGCCTGGGAGCAGGGTGTGGCCGAGGAGGTCCGCAAGGACCCGAACGACCCGAACTCGGAGCTGGTGCCGACCAAGGTCAAGGGCAAGCTGAAGGCCGCCCCGATGCCGGAGGTCCCCTCCTTCCTCGGTGGCTCCAACCTGGGTGTCACCCAGAAGAGCCAGAACAAGGAGCTCGCCGCTCAGTGGATCAAGGCGTTCACCGACAGCAAGTCGATGGAGGGCCTGATCAAGGCCAACGCGCTGCCGAACTCCACCGCGCTGCTGGACAAGGCCGCCGAGAACCCGGCGATCGCGCCGGCCGCGCTCGCCGCGAAGGCCAGCTGGTTCCCGCCGAACGCCGAGAAGTGGGCTGACGTGGAGAAGGGCAACGTTCTCCAGACCATGCTGACCGACATCCTGACCGGCAAGAAGTCGGTGGCCGACGGCGCCAAGTGGGCCGACGAGCAGATGAACAGCACGCTCAACGAGGCCTGATTTCGCTGTGCCGCCCGCTCCCGGCCCGGGAGTGGGCGGCACGCCTGGAGGGATCACTGATGTACGCCGTCGACTCCCCGCCCCAGCCGAAGCCCACGACCCGGGCCCGTCGTCGTAACCGCAGCGATGCCCGGGTCCCGTGGCTGCTCTCGCTGCCCACGCTGCTGATCCTGGCCGCTCTGCTGGCATATCCGCTGTACCGCATGATCGTGCTGTCGTTCCAGAACATGCGGCTGCGTGAGCTGATCACCGGCTTGACGCCGCCGTGGGTCGGTTTCGAGCAGTACACGAAGGCGCTGGGTGACGGCGTCTTCTGGGGGGTCGTGGCGCGGACCGCGGCCTTCACGGTCGTCTCGGTCACCATCTCGGTGCTGCTCGGCCTGAGCATCGCCCTGCTGATGCGCCGGGTGCACCCCCGGGTCCGCATCTTCATGATGGTCGCGATGATGTTCGTCTGGGCGCTGCCGCAGCTGGTTGCTGCGCAGGCGTTCCGCTGGCTGACCGACTCCGACTTCGGTGTCCTGAACTACCTGATCGACAAGATTCCCGGGGTGGACTTCGCGAACCACAGCTGGTTCGTCAACCCGTGGGAGGGCTGGGCGGTCATCACCACGCTGGTGGTCTGGGCCGGCATCCCGTTCCTGGCGATCTCGCTGAGCGCCGGCCTCACCCAGGTGCCGAAGGAGCTGCTGGAGGCGGCGACGGTGGATGGCGCCTCCTCCTGGCAGGCGCTGCGCAACATCACGCTGCCGATCCTGAAGCCGCTGCTGACCATCGTCACGACGCTCTCGGTGATCTGGAACTTCGGTCTCTTCACCCAGAACTGGGCATTGCGGGACGGTCACCCCGAGCCGGTCTATCAGACCCTGTCAACCTTCTCGTACACGCAGGCGTTCGGGCAGTCCCGCTACAGCTACGGCTCGGCGATCGCGGTGATCACCGTGCTGTTGATGTTCGGCGTGATGGTGTTCTACATCCGCCAGATGTTCAAGATCGGAGAGGTGGACTGATGGCTCGCCACGACGAGGGTGTCGTCACCGTCGGACGCAGCCGGACCGGCACGTTCTTCGCGAACACCACGGGCATCGTCTTCGGACTGCTCATGCTCTTCCCGGTGTACTGGGTGCTGAACACCGCGTTCAAGCCGGACAACGAGGTACGCAGCTTCACGCCGACGTTCCTGCCGCAGAACCCGACGCTGGACAACTTCAAGTCCGCGCTCGGCGAGGAGCTGTTCATCCCGGCGATGATCAACGGCTTGATCATCACGGCCATGGCGGTGGCCGCGGCGCTGGTCGTCGGCTTCCTCGCGGCGCTGGCGATCGCCCGGTTCTCGTTCTACGGGCGCAAGGCGATCATCCTGGTCGTGCTGGCGGTGCAGCTGGTGCCGTTCCTGGCCCTGCTCATCCCGCTGTTCCTGATGATGCAGCGCGCTCAGCTGACCGACTCGCTGATCGGTGTGGCGCTGGTCTACCTGGTGCTGCTGCTGCCGTACACGGTGTGGACGCTGCGCGGCTTCATCTCCGGCATCCCGCGCGAGCTGGACGAGGCCGCGATGATCGACGGCTGTTCCCGGTTCCAGGTGTTCTGGCGGATCATCCTGCCGCTGACCGGCCCCGGCCTGGTCGCCACCTCGATCTACGGGTTCATCCAGGCGTGGAACGAGTTCATCATCATCAACACGCTGAACAGCCCGGAGAAGCAGAACCTGATGGCCTGGCTGCTCTACAACCAGACCGAGCGCGGTACCGCCTGGGGGCCTCTCATGGCTGGTGCGATCATCACGTCCCTGCCTGTGGTGATCTTCTTCTTGCTGATTCAGCGCAACATTGCCACGGGGCTGACTGCCGGCGCCGTCAAGGGCTGAGTATTCTCCCGGAATCCTCTGAAAGGACATCGATGTCTGACATAACGAACTCCGAGCTCGACCGTCGTACCCTGCTGCGCCGCGCTGCCGCGGTCGGTGTCGCCGCCACTCCCGCCGTGGGCATGCTCAGCGCCTGCGTCGGCGGCGGCGGGGACGAGAAGAACGAGCAGGCCACCGGGACGAAGTCGGCGGACAACCCGCTCGGCATCGACCCCAAGGCGGGTATCGAGATCGTCATCTTCGACGGCGGCCTCGGCACCAAGTACGCCACCGATGTCGACACCCCGATGTACACCAAGAAGTGGCCGGAGTCGAAGGTCACGTACAACGCGACCGAGCAGATCGCCACCACGATCAAGCCGCGGCTCAACGCCGGCAACGCGCCCGACATGATCAACAACTCCGGCGCGGACATGATGGACTTCGGCGCCATCGTCAAGGCCGGCCAGGCCGCCGACCTGACCGACCTGTTCGCGGCCCCGTCGTTCGACATCGAGGGCAAGACCGTCGCCGAGACCCTGGTCCCGGGCGCGATCGAGCAGGGCACGTACGACGTCGAGGGCGGCCGCAAGCCGTTCGCGGTGAACTACTCCTTCACCGTCTTCGGCCTCTACTACAACAAGAAGCTGTTCGACAAGAACGGCTGGACGGTCCCGACCACCTGGGCCGACTTCACCGCCCTGTGCGACAAGATCAAGGCCGCCGGCATCACGCCGTTCGCGTACGCGGGCTCCAACGCCGCGTACTACATGGTGCGCGCCATCATGACCAGCGCGGCCAAGATCGGCACCGAGCAGGTGCTGAAGGACCTGGACAACCTCAAGCCGGGCGCGTGGCAGGCCCCCGCCATCAAGCAGGCGGCCGAGGCCTGGGGCCAGATCGGCGCGAAGTACATGAACAAGAGCTTCCTCGGCCTGCGGCACACCGAGGTCCAGCTCCAGCAGAACCAGGACAAGGTCGCGATCTACCCGTGCGGCTCCTGGCTGGAGAACGAGCAGGCCGCCAGCATCACGCCGAACTTCGAGTACGCGGTCATGCCGTACCCGAGCGTCACCACCTCGGACCAGCTCCCCGCGACCGCGATCAACGCGGCGGCGGGCGAGATCTACTTCGCGTCGACCAAGGGCAAGAACGTCCAGGGCGGCAAGGAGTACCTGCGGGTCATGCTCTCCAAGGCGGCGGCGCTGGAGTTCACCAAGCTGACCAAGTCGCTCACCGTGGTCGCCGGCGCGGCCGACGGCCAGACCATCTCGCCCGGTCTGACCAGTGGCAACGACATGCTGACCAAGGCCGGCAAGGACGTCTTCATGGGTTACCTGTGGGACACCTGGTACAAGAAGATGAACGACGCCTCGCTGGAGGCCGTCAATGCCCTGATGTTCAACGGCGGCGACGCGCAGAAGTTCTGCGACACGATGGAGAAGGTGGCCCAGGAGGTCGCCAAGGACTCCTCGATCGCCAAGAACACCCGGGCCTGAGCAAGCACGTCACGTAGTAGGTAGGACGGTAAAGCGCCATGCGGCATGGCAAGTATCCCTTCATCATCGGTTTCCTTGCCGTGCCGGTGGCGCTCTACGCCATCTTCGTGGTGGGCGCGTACCTGCAGATGTTCCGGTTGTCGCTGACCGACTGGACCGGTTACGGCACGTTCAAGGACATCGGCTTCGACAACTTCGTGAAGCTCTGGAACGACCCGGTCGTCTGGACCGCGCTGCGGCACAACGCCTACCTGCTGCTCGTGATGCCGCTCGCCATCATCGCGATCGCGCTGCTCTTCGCGTTCCTGCTGAACGTCGGCGGCGGGTCGAAGGGCGGCATGACCCGCGGCGTCTGGGGCTCCAAGGTCTACCGGGTCGTCTTCTTCTTCCCGCAGCTGCTGGCGCTGGCCCTGGTCGCGGTGATCTTCCAGCGGGTGTACGGCCCGGACAAGAGCGGCATGATCAACGGCCTGCTCCCGGACTCCTGGGAGCCGTGGCTGTTCCTGGCCGACGAGAACTGGGCTCTGACCTGCATCCTGATCGTGCTGGTCTGGCAGGCGGTCGGCTTCTACGTGGTGCTCTTCTCGGCCGGCATGGGCTCGATCTCGCAGGAGATCTACGAGGCGGCCGCGCTGGACGGAGCCAACCGGATCACCCTGTTCTTCCGGATCACCATGCCGCTGCTCTGGGGCAACATCCAGGTCGCCTGGATCTACCTCGGCATCGCCGCGTTCGACGCCTTCGCACTGGTCAACATCATGACCGTGAACCAGGGCGGCCCGAACAACTCGACCCAGGTGCTGAGCATGCAGATCTATCTCAACGCCTTCAAGTACTCCCAGGCCGGCTACGCCTCGGCGATCGGTGTGGTGCTGTTCTTCCTGGCCCTGAGCTTCGCGTGGCTGACCCTGCGGGTCACCCGTCGCGACAGCGTCGAAGCCTGATCCGCGAGAGGCGAGAGACGATGATGAAACTCAAGAGCATCCCCGGCGCCGAGACGGTGGCCGCCGGGGTGGCCGCGAAGCCCCAGCGCTCCACCCGCGACGGCCGCAAGGTCAACCCGCTCGGTGGCGTCGCGCACCTGGCGCTCTTCCTGTGGGCGCTGGCCACGGTCGGCCCGCTGATCTGGGTGGTGCTGGCCTCGTTCAAGACCAACGAGGAGATCTTCCTCGGCGAGCCGTTCAGCCTGCCGGACAGCTACTCGCTGACCAGCTACGCCGATGCCTGGCGCGAGGCGCACATCGGCGAGTACTTCCTCAACAGCGTCTTCGTGGTGCTGGTGAGCACGGCCGGCACCATGCTGCTCGGGTCGATGGCCGCCTACGTGCTGGCCCGCTACAAGTTCGTCGGCAACCGGTTCATCTACTACCTGTTCGTCTCCGGACTGGCCTTCCCCACGTTCATGGCGCTCGCCCCGCTGTTCGGCATCGCGCAGTCGCTGAACCTGCTGGACTCGTACTTCGGCCTGATCCTGATCTACATCGCCTACTCGCTGTCGTTCACGGTCTTCTTCCTGGTCGCGTTCTTCCGGACGCTGCCGCACGAGATCGAGGAGGCGGCGACCGTGGACGGTGCCGGGCACCTGCGCCGGTTCTTCCAGGTGATGATGCCGATGGCGAAGTCCGGCCTGGTCAGCATCACGATCTTCAACATCGTCGGCCAGTGGAACCAGTACCTGCTGCCGGTCGTGATCATGCAGAGCGAGTCGAAGTACGTGCTCACCCAGGGCATCGCGAACATCAGCGTGTCCGCCGGTTACCAGGCCCAGTGGGGACAGCTGTTCGCCGCGCTCACGCTCTCGATCCTGCCGATGATCGTGGTCTACGCGATCTTCCAGCGGCAGATCCAGGCGGGTCTGACGGCCGGCGCCGTCAAGTAGTCAGCCGGGGTGAGTCACGGGGGCTCACCGCGGACCGTCCGGCAGGGCCAGCTGCAGCAGGGCGCCGGTGGCCGGCCCGGCCGGGGTCCCGGACGGCAGCGCCACCGCCACCTGCCAGGCCGGTCCCGGCCCGGCGAGCGGGGCCGCGTGCAGCCCCTTGGCGTGTGGCTTGCGGGTCACCGGGGCCGGCACCAGCGCCACGCCGAGACCCTGGTGCACGAAGTCGAGCAGGGTGTGCACGTCGTTGACCTCGACCGCGACCCGCCGCTCGGCGCCGGCCCGGGCGAAGGTCAGGTCGTTGACCCCGCGGGCGCCCCAGTCCGGGCTGAAGTCGACGAAGTCCTCGCCGGTCAGGTCCTCGACGGTCACCTCGTCCCGCTCGGCCAGCTCGTGCGCCGGGTGGCAGAGCAGCGTCATCGACTCGGTGCCGAGCGAGAGCAGTCGTACCCCGTCGGGTGCCGGACCGGAGAGCGCGACGAACCCGGCGTGCAGCTGCCCGGTGCGCACCTGCTCGACCAGGTGCCCGGAGCCGGCGTAGCGCAGCCGCACCTCGACACCGGGATGGGCGCGGCGGAACGCGGCGATCAGCGGCGGCAGGTCGATCACCCCGAGGCACTGCTCCGAGCCGACCGCCAGGCTGCCGCGCAGCAGCCCGCGCACGGCCGCCACCGCGTTGCGGGCCGCGGCCGCGCTGGCCAGCGTCCGGTGCGCCTCGGCGAGCAGCGCCTGCCCGGCGTCGGTGAGCTCGACCCGGCGGGTGTGCCGGACGAACAGCTCGGCGTCGAGCTCCCGCTCCAGCGAGCGGATCGAGGCGGACAGGCCGGACTGGGCCACCCGCATCCGCTTCGCGGCCCGGGTGAAGTGCTGCTCCTCGGCGACCGCCACGAAATACTCGAGATGCCGCAGTTCCACGATTGAGCACTCTAGCTGCTGAATCCGAGCGGTTTCTTCTGTTGGACGCGGCGTCTCCGGCGGACGAAGCTGGAGCTCATGCAAACCCGACGAATCGGTGACGTACAAGTCAGCGCGATCGGCCTCGGCGGCATGCCGATGTCGATCGAGGGCCGGCCGGACGAGGACCGCTCGATCCGGACGATCCACGCCGCCCTCGACGCCGGAATCACCCTGATCGACACGGCCGACGCGTACCACATCGGCGCGGACGAGGTCGGGCACAACGAGTCGCTGATCGCCCGCGCCCTGAGCAGTTACGGCGGGGACACCTCCGGCGTGCTGGTCGCGACCAAGGGCGGGCACCTGCGGCCGGGGGACGGCAGCTGGACCCTGGACAGCTCGCCGGACTACCTCAAGCAGGCCTGCGAGGCCTCGCTCAAGCGCCTCGGGGTGGAGGCCATCGACCTCTACCAGCACCACCGGCCGGACCCGCGGGTGCCGTACGCGGACTCGATCGGCGCGGTCCGCGACCTGCTCGACGCCGGCAAGGTGCGGATGGTCGGCATCTCCAACGCGAACCCGGACCAGATCCGCCAGGCCCAGGAGATCCTCGGTGGCCGGCTGGTCGCGGTGCAGAACCAGTTCTCCCCGGCCTTCCGCTCCTCCGAGCCGGAACTCGAACTCTGCACCGAGCTCGGCATCGCCTTCCTGCCCTGGTCGCCGCTCGGTGGCATCAGCCGGGCGGCCGAGCTGGGCGGTCACGCGGCGGCATTCGCCGCCGTCGCCGAACGGTACGGGGTGAGCCCCCAGCGCGTCTGCCTCGCCTGGCACCTCGCCAAGTCGCCGGTCTCGATCCCGATCCCCGGCGCCAGCCGCCCGGAGACGATCCAGGACTCGGCGCGGGCGGTCTCACTGCAACTCACCGCCGACGACCTCGCGGAGCTGAACTGACATGGAATACCGGCGTACCGGCCGCAGCGGGCTGAAACTGCCCGCCGTCTCGCTCGGCCTGTGGCACAACTTCGGCGACGACAAGCCGCTGGAGACCCAGCGGGCCATCCTGCGCCGGGCCTTCGACCTGGGCATCACCCACTTCGACCTGGCCAACAACTACGGCCCGCCGTACGGGTCGGCCGAGCGCAACTTCGGCGGGCACCTGTCCCGGGACTTCCGCTCGCACCGCGACGAGATGGTCATCTCCACGAAGGCGGGCTACGACATGTGGCCCGGGCCCTACGGCGACTGGGGCTCCCGCAAGTACCTGACCGCCTCGCTGGACCAGTCGCTCAAGCGGATGGGCCTGGACTACGTCGACATCTTCTACTCGCACCGCTTCGACCCGGAGACGCCTCTGGAGGAGACGATGGGCGCGCTGGACGCCGCGGTGCGGGCCGGCAAGGCGCTCTACGTCGGCATCTCGTCGTACTCGCCGGCGAAGACCGCGGAGGCGGCCGCGATCCTGCGCGACCTCGGCACGCCGCTGCTGATCCACCAGCCGTCGTACTCGATGCTGAACCGCTGGATCGAGGACGGCCTGCTGGACACGCTGCAGGAGGTGGGCGCGGGCTGCATCGCGTTCTCGCCGCTCGCCCAGGGCATGCTCACCGACCGCTACCTCGGCGGTGTCCCGGAGGGCTCGCGGGCCAGCGAGGACAAGTCGCTGAGCACCGAGCTGCTCAGCGACGAGAACCTGGACAAGGTGCGGGCGCTCAACGCGATCGCCGAGCGGCGCGGGCAGAGCCTGGCGCAGATGGCGATCGCCTGGACGCTGCGCGACCCGCGGATGACCTCCACGGTGCTCGGCGCGAGCAGCGTCGCCCAGCTGGAGGCGAACGTCGCCGCCCTGGACAACGCCGCGTTCACCGGCGACGAGCTGGCCGAGATCGACAAATATGCGACCGATTCCGGCATCAACCTCTGGGCTCGCTCCAGCGAGCAATAGATGTCATACCCGGGGGTGACAATGGCGGCGTGCTGGTAGCCGTCTCACCCGATCCCGACGGCCGCGGTGGCGTTCTGGCGGAGCTCTCCGCCGGCGTGCCGCCGCGGCACGTCAGCGATCTCGCCAGGGCGGTTGCCGAGCGCGAGGCCGCCGATCACCCACGCTGGATCTGGGCCTCGACCGCCGACCTCTATCCGGCGCTGCTGCGGGCCGGCGTGCGGGTCGCCCGGTGTCACGACCTCGAGCTCACCGAGGCGCTGCTGCTCGGCCACGCCGGTCGCTGGGGCGAGCCCCGCAATCCGGCCGCGGCCTGGGCCCGGGCGCGCGGCCTGCCCGCGCCGCCGGACCCGTTGCGGCCCGGCGCCGAGCCGCCGGGCTTCGCCCAGGGCGCGCTCTTCGAGACCCTGACGGCGCAGGCTCTCCAGATCCACGATCTCCTCGAGGTGTACGAGGAACAGCACCGCCGCATCGCCGAGACCACCCATCCCGGCCGTTTCCGGCTGCTCGTGGCCGCCGAGTCGGCCGGGGCGCTGATCGCCGCCGAGATGGGCCACGCCGGCCTGCCATGGCGTGCCGACGTCCACGACGAGTTGCTGCGCGAGCTGCTCGGCCCACCCCAGCCCGTCGGGCCGCCCCGGCGTCTCGCCGAGCTGACCGCCGAGATCAACGCCGCCTTCGGCACGTACGGCCTGCACCCCGACTCGCCGACCGAGGTGGTGCGCGCCTTCGCCCGGGCCGGCGTCGACGTGCCCAACACCCGGGCCTGGGTGCTGCGCAAGGTCGAGCATCCGGCGGTCGCCCCGCTGCTGGAGTTCAAGGAGCTCTACCGGATCTGGACGGCGCACGGCTGGTCCTGGTGCGCCGACTGGGTCCGCGACGGCCGCTTCCGCCCGGAATACGTCGCGGGTGGCGTCGTCTCCGGCCGCTGGGCCACCCGTGGTGGCGGTGCCCTCCAGGTTCCCAAGGTGGTGCGCCGGGCGGTGATCGCCGATCCGGGCTGGTGTTTCGTGGTCGCCGACGCCGGCCAGCTGGAGCCACGCGTGCTGGCCGCGGTCTCCGGTGACGAGCGGCTGGCCCGTGCCGCCGCGGCCGGCGACCTCTATGCGGCGCTCGCCACCGACTCGTTCGACGGCGACCGCGCCAAGGCCAAGATCGCCCTGCTCGGCGCGATGTACGGGCAGACCGGCGGCAACGCCATCCCCGCCCTGGCGGTGTTGCGCCGCCAGTATCCGACAGCCTTCGAGTATGTGGAGGCCGCCGCCCGCACCGGCGAGGCCGGCGGTCTGGTCCGGTCCTGGCTGGGGCGCACCTGCCCGCCGCCGTCCGGCTCCGGGCGTGACGCCGGCCTCGACCCGCCTGACGAGGTGGCCCCACCGCCGGGGCGGGCGCGGGGGCGCTTCACCCGCAACTTCGTGATCCAGGCGACGGCCGCCGAGTGGGCCCTGGTGCTGCTGGCCACGCTGCGCACCGCGCTGGAGGGCACCGCCGCCGAGCTGGTGCTCTTCGTGCACGACGAGGTGGTGGTGCACTGTCCCGCCGAGCAGGCCGACGCGGTGGTCGCGGCGGTGCACGAGAGCGCGGCCACCGCCGGGCGGCTGCTGTTCGGCGCGACGACCGTGCGTTTCCCGCTCGACGTCTCAGTGGTTGGTGCCTACGCCGACGCCAAGTGAAAGAGTGGGTATCGTGGGTTCTCCGGCCGAGAGGCGCTGCAGCGGGGCCACCCGTCACGCTCGACCGGTGAACCACCCGAAACAAGGGCGCCTCCGACTCATCTCGGAGGTGCACCCATGACTCAAACGGTCAACAAGCTGCGCGACCTGCTCGCCGAGCGGGTCCTGGTGCTGGACGGCGCGTGGGGCACCATGCTGCAGGGCGCCAAGCTGACCCCGGCCGATTACCGCGGCGAGCTGATCCCGGCGGATCACCCGCAGGACGTCACGGGTGACCCCGATCTGCTGATTCTGACCCGGCCCGACGTGATCCTCGACGTCCACCGGCAGTATCTGGCGGCCGGCGCCGACATCACCACCACCAACACGTTCACCGCGACCAGCATCGCCCAGTCCGACTACGGCCTGGAGCACCTGGTCCGGGAGATGAACGTGCGGGGCGCCCGGCTGGCCCGGCAGGCCGTCGAGGAAGCGACGGCCCGCGACGGGCGGCAGCGGTTCGTGGCCGGCTCGGTGGGCCCGCTCAACGTCACCCTGTCGATCTCGCCCAAGGTCGACGACCCGGCGTACCGTGCGGTGACGTTCGACCAGGTCAAGGCAGCGTACGAGGAGCAGATCTCGGCCCTTGCCGAGGGCGGCGTCGACCTGCTGCTGATCGAGACGATCTTCGACTCGCTGAACGCGAAGGCGGCCGTCGCGGCGGCCCGTGAGGTGGCCCCCGACCTGCCGCTCTGGATCTCGCTGTTCCTCGACATCTCCGGGCGCACACTCTCCGGCCAGACCGTCGAGGCCTTCTGGCGCTCGATCGAGCGAGCCCAGCCGCTGGTCGTCGGGGTCAACTGCTCGCTCGGCGCGGCCGAGATGCGCCCGCACGTCGCCGAGTTGGCCCGCCTGGCGAACGTCTTCGTCGCCTCCCACCCGAACGCCGGTCTGCCGAACGCGTTCGGCGGCTACGATCAGCAACCCGCCGAGACCGGCGAGCTGCTGGCCGGCTTCGCAGCGGACGGCCTGGTCAACATCGTCGGCGGCTGCTGCGGCACCACGCCGCCGCACATCGCGGCGGTCGCCGAGGCGGTGCGGGGCGCACGGCCGCGGCAGATCCCGCAGCCCGCCCCGACCACCCGGTTCAGCGGTCTGGAGCCGTTCGAGATCGGCCCGGACACCGGGTTCGTCATGATCGGCGAGCGGACCAACGTCACCGGCTCGGCCAAGTTCCGCCGGCTCATCGAGGCCGACGACTACCAGGCGGCCGTCGACGTGGCCCTGGAGCAGGTGCGTGGCGGCGCCAACCTGCTCGACGTGAACATGGACGCCGACCTGCTCGACAGCGAGCGGGCGATGACCACCTTCCTCAACCTGATCGCGACCGAGCCCGAGGTGGCCCGGATCCCGATCATGATCGACAGCTCGAAGTTCTCCGTTCTCGAGGCCGGCCTCAAGTGCGTGCAGGGCAAGGGCGTGGTCAACTCGATCAGCCTCAAGGAGGGGGAGGGCCCCTTCCTCGAGCACGCCCGCCGGATCCGTGACTTCGGTGCCGGTGTGGTGGTGATGGCCTTCGACGAGCAGGGCCAGGCCGACACGACCGAGCGCAAGGTCGAGATCTGCGCGCGTGCCTACGACCTGCTGGTCGAGGACGGCTTCGATCCGACCGACATCATCTTCGACCCGAACGTACTCGCGGTGGCCACCGGCATCAGCGAGCACAACGGGTACGCGAAGAACTTCATCGACGCCCTCCCGCTGATCAAGCAGCGCTGCCCGGGCGCGCGGACCAGCGGCGGCATCTCCAACCTGTCGTTCGCCTTCCGGGGCAACGACGTGGTCCGGGAGGCCATGCACTCGGCGTTCCTGTTCCACGCGGTCAAGGCGGGCCTGGACATGGGCATCGTCAACGCCGGCCAGCTCGCCGTCTACCAGGACATCCCGGCCGACCTGCTGGAGCTCGTCGAGGACGTGATCTTCGACCGGCGGCCGGACGCCACCGACCGGCTCGTCACCTTCGCCTCCACGGTCACCGGCTCCGGCGCCAAGCGCGAGGTGGACCTGTCCTGGCGGGAGGCGCCGGTCGAGGAACGGCTCAGCTACGCCCTGGTGCACGGCATCGTCGACTTCATCGAGGCGGACACCGAGGAGGCCCGGCAGAAACTGCCCCGGCCGCTCGACGTGATCGAGGGCCCGCTGATGGACGGCATGGGCGTGGTCGGCGACCTGTTCGGCTCCGGCAAGATGTTCCTGCCCCAGGTGGTCAAGAGCGCCCGGGTGATGAAGCGGTCGGTCGCCTACCTCCTGCCCTACATGGAGAAGGAGAAGTCGGAGGGCGCCCGCGGCCAGGGCAAGGTCGTGCTCGCCACGGTCAAGGGCGACGTCCACGACATCGGCAAGAACATCGTCGGCGTGGTGCTGGGCTGCAACAACTACGAGGTGATCGACCTCGGCGTGATGGTCCCGGCCGCGAAGATCCTGGACACCGCGATCGCCGAGGGCGCCGACGTGATCGGCCTGTCCGGCCTGATCACCCCGTCGCTGGACGAGATGGTCGCGGTCGGCGCCGAGATGCAGCGGCGGGGCATGAAGATGCCGCTGCTGATCGGTGGGGCGACCACCTCCAAGCAGCACACGGCGGTGCGGATCGCCCCGGCGTACGACTCCTCGACCGTGCACGTGCTGGACGCTTCCCGCGTGGTCGGTGTCGTCTCCGACCTGCTCGACCCGGAGCGGGCGGCCAAGCTCGACGACGCCAACCGGGCCGAGCAGCAGCGGTTGCGCGAGCAGCACGAGAAGCGGCACTCGCAGCCGCTGCTGACCCTCGCCCAGGCGAGGGCCAACCGCGAGGCGGTCGACTTCGGCGATCTGCCGACGCCGGCCTTCACCGGGGTACGCGAGGTCGCGCCGACGATCGCCGAGCTGCGCCGCATGATCGACTGGCAGTTCCTGTTCCTGGCGTGGGAGCTGAAGGGCAAGTACCCGGCGATCCTGGAGCAGCCGGTCGCCCGCGAGCTGTTCGACGACGCGAACACGCTGCTCGACCAGATCATCGCCGAGGGTTCGTTCCAGGCGCGCGGCCTCTACGGTTTCTGGCCGGCGCACGCGGAGGGCGACGACATCAAGCTCGGCAACGGGGCCAGCTTCCCGATGCTGCGCCAGCAGACCGAGAAGCCGGCCGGCCGGGCCAACCGCTGCCTGGCCGACTACATCGCCCCGGCCGGCGATCACCTGGGCGGCTTCGCGGTCGCGATCCACGGCGCGGAGAAGCTGGCGAAGAAGTACGAGGCCGAGCACGACGACTACCGGGCCATCATGGTCAAGGCGCTGGCCGACCGGCTGGCCGAGGCGTTCGCCGAATACCTGCACCTGAAGGCCCGCCGCGAGTGGTTCGAGCCGGACGCCCAGCCCGACCTGGCCGACCTGCACGCCGAACGCTTCCGCGGCATCCGCCCGGCGCTGGGCTACCCGGCCTGCCCCGACCACAGCGAGAAGAAGGACCTCTTCGAGCTGCTCGGCACCTCGTCGATCGGCGTCGGCCTCACCGAGTCGTACGCGATGACCCCGGCCGCCGCGGTCAGCGGCCTGATCTTCGCCCACCCGGAGTCGAAATACTTCACCGTCGGCCGGCTCGGCAAGGACCAGATCGAGGACTACGCGGTGCGCCGCGGTGTCCCGGTCGCGGAGGTGGAGCGCTGGCTGCGGCCCAACCTGGCCTACTCCATCGACTGACCGCCACCGGCCGTGCTCCCGCCCCGTACGCGGGGTGGGGTCAGGGGGTCAGGACCAGGCGGCCTCGGATGCCGCCTGCGGCCAGGCGGGTGTGGGCTTCGGCGGCTGCGGTCAGTGGCAGGGTGGCGGCTACCCGCAAGGTCAGCAGGCCGGCGTCGGTGAGGGCGGAGAGTTCGGTCAGGCGAGGACCGTCGGCGTAGACCTCCTGGACGATCACCCGGGTGCCGCGCAGGGGTGGCGGGGCGAAGGGGGCCACCAGTGCGATGAAGGTGCCGCCGCCGCGGAGCGCCTCGTGGGCGGGGACTCCGATGACGGCGGCGTCCACCACGGCGTCCACGCCGCCGGGGACCATGGCGCGGACCGCGGCGCTGATCGGGGCGGTTCGGGGCACGAACCAGGTGGCGCCCAGCGACTCGACGAATTTCTGGTCCTCGGGGGCGGCCACCGCCACCGTACGGATGCCGTGCAGTGCTGCCAGCTGGAGGAGAACGCCGCCGACGCTGCCCGCGGCGCCGGTGACCAGCAGGGTTTCGCCCCGGCGGAGATCGGCGAGGGTGAGCGAGCGGGTGGCGGTGAGGCCGGCCATCGGCAGCGTCGCGGCCTCGGCCGCGGACGCGGTGGCCGGGGCGGGCGCGACAGCGGCCTCGTCGAGGACCACGTAGTCGGCGTAGGTCCCGGGGGCGGAGAGCACGTCGCGCAGGCCGATCACCCGGGCGCCGAGGGGGAAGCGGGTGGCGTCCGGGCCCAGCGCGTCGATCTCACCGGCCACGTCCCAGCCGAGCGCATAGCTGTCAGCGGGCGCCAGCAGGCCGGCGTGGGCCAGCTTGCCGTCGCGGGTGGACAGGTCGATCCGGTTGACCGCGGCGGCGGCCACCCTGATCCGGACCTGGCCGGGGCCGGGCTCCGGCACCGGCAGGTCGGCGAATTCGATCACTTCGGGGCCGCCGAAGCGGCGGACGATAGCGGCTCTCATGGATGCGACGCTAGTTTCGGCGGCGGGGGCCGGTAAGAACGCACTTCGAGGTGCGTAACGCACGGGGAGGTACACCGATGGCGACGACGACCGCGGCGCAGCGCCGAGCCGAGGAGAGCCGGGAGTACAACGCGAACCTGGCGGTCTGCCCCGGTCACGAGCTGCTCGCCACGCTCAGCGACAAGTGGCTGACCCTGATCGTCGCGGCCCTGGCCGACGGGCCGCTGCGTTACGCCGAGCTGTCCCGCACGGTTGCCGGGGCCAGCCAGAAGATGCTCACCCAGACGCTGCGCAAACTGGAACGCGACGGGCTGGTGACCCGCCGGGTCACGCCGGCGGTGCCGGTCCGCACCGACTACGAGCTGACCGGGCTGGGACACGAGCTGCTGCCGCTGCAACGGGCGATCAAGGACTGGGCGGAAACCCACATCGAGCAGGTGCACCAGGCCCGCGCGGAGTACGACGCGGGGCAGATCAGTCCAGCAGCCAGCCCGTGAGCAGGGCGAGCGCCGTGACCATCGGCCCGGTGACGATCACGAAGCTCACCAGGCCCGCCCCGGACCAGCCGGCCGCGATGTCGGCGTTCGCGGTGTGCACGTCGTCGCGGGCCGGCACGTGCCAACGGCCGGCGAACTCGGCTGCCCGGGCCAGGGCCAGGAGGATGCAGGTGGCGTATCCCGCGGCGTAACCAAGGCTGCCGGCCACCAGCCACCATCCGCCGGCCCTGCCGCGCGCCCGCACGCTGCTGCTTCTTGCCGCTGCCACCGCCATCCGCGCATCGGAGCCAGCCGGCCGGGTAGGGAGAATCCCGCAGCCATGACGGGCCGGGTGGCCGATCGACAGCGGCGACCGCGAGCGTCCACTATGGCGGGAAGATCGAATAAAGGGAGACCATGACAGATCCTAGGTTCGACGTCATCGTGGTCGGGGCGCGTTGCGCCGGGGCGCCGCTGGCGATGCTGCTCGCCCGGCGCGGATATCGGACGCTGCTGGTGGACCGGGCCACCTTCCCGAGCGACACGGTGTCCACCCACGTCATCCACCCGCCGGGCGCGTCCGCGCTGCAGCGGTGGGGTCTGCTCGACGAGGTCGTGGCGACCGGATGCCCGCCGGTGGGGCGTTACTCGGTGGACTTCGGGCCGCTCACCGTGGCCGGGGCGCCGGGCACCCCGGAGTCGCCGTACGCCTACGCGCCGCGCCGCATCCTGCTGGACAAGATCCTGGTGGACGCCGCGGTGGCCGCCGGGGTGGAGGTCCGGGAAGGGTTCTCCGTCGAGGAGGTGCTGTTCACCGACGGCGCGGTGACCGGGATCCGCGGGCGTGACCAGGGCGGCGCCGCGGTGGAGGAGCGGGCCCGCGTGGTGGTCGGCGCGGACGGGCGCAACTCGGTGGTGGCCAAGGCGGTGCAGCCGGCCCACTACGAGGATCATCCGCCGATGACGGTCGGCTACTACTCGTACTGGAGCAACCTGCCGACCGACACGTTCGAGGCGTACAGCCGGCCGGGCCGCAGCTGGGCGATCTGCCCGACCAACGATGACCTGACCCTGGTGATCGGCGGCTGGCCGTACGCGGAGCTCGCCGAGCACCGCGAGGACATCGAGGGCACGATGATGGCGATGTACGATCTCGCGCCGGCGTTCGCCGAGCGGATCCGGGCCGCCAAGCGGGAGTCGCGGCTGGTCGGCACGTCGGTGCCGAACTACTTCCGGGTGCCGTTCGGGCCGGGCTGGGCGCTGGTCGGCGACGCCGGGTACAACCGGGACTACATCACCGCGCAGGGCATCACCGACGCGTTCCTCGACGCGGAGAACCTGGCGCGGGCGCTCGGCGAGGCGCTGGACGGCACCGCGCCCTACGACGAGGCGCTCGCCGGATACCAGTCGCGCCGGGACACCCGGGCGATGCCGTTCTACCAGATGACCCTGGGGATCGCGACGCTGCAGCCGCCGGACGAGCAGATGGTCCAGCTGGTCTCCGCGATCGCCGGCAACCAGGAGGCGATGGACGCCTTCACCCGGCTGAACTCCGGGGTGACCTCGCCGGTGGAGTTCTTCGCCCCGGAGAACCTGGGCCGGCTCGTCGGTCAGCCCGCACCGCGATGAGCAGCGGTCACCGGCCGTCCCGCGCGGGACGGCCGGTGACTTCGTCAGCTCCAGAAGCGGTAGTGGTGATCAGTGGTGAAGTCGGCGCGCTTCCAGGCGCCGGACGTCAGTGACTGGACGTACCAGCCGGAGCGGCTGTCACGCAGGCGGGGCCAGCCGGTCTCGCCGGTGGCGGCGAAGTGGACCCAGGCGCCGATCAACCGGTCGGCCAGCGCGGACTGGGCGGGCGTCAGCTTCTCGAAGAGCGGCACGTCGAACAGGTACGCCAGCTCGGCCATGTGCTGGGCGGCCACCGGGAAGCTCGGGGCCGGATATCCCGCATACCACGGGGTGTCCTGCTCGGCGAATTCGTACATCCGGGTCGGGGTCCAGCGGGACAGCGTGCGGGCGGTGTCGAGGCTGGGCGCCGCCCACAACTCGTCGGTGAGCACCGCGGCGAAGGTCTGACCGGCCGAGTCGCCCAGCGGATAACGCTTGAGCACGGCGGCGGCCCGGGAACCGTACGCCTTGCGGACGGCGGGCTCGTAGTCCTCACGTGCCATCGGTGTGCCGGTGGCCAGCTCCTGCCCCAGGATGCGCCCGTTCTCCTCGTCGTGGTTGACGCCGATCAGCACCGGAACCCGGCTGAAGCGGCCGGTGCGCAGAGCCTCGCCGACCGGCAGGGGCAGCGCGGGCGTGCCGCTCAGCGGGCGCGGCTCACGGTCGGTGCCGAAGGCCGCCAGCAGTCTCTCGATCGGCACGGCCCGCAGGCAGCCGGCGACGTCGGCACGGTCGGCGCAGCCGACCGCGGCGATGACCGGGGCGCTGTCGGCCAGCGCCTCGGCCCGGGTGCGGGAGGCGTGGCCGGTCTCGCCGCAGGGCGCGGACTGCACGATCGCCCGCTGGAACAGCCCGGCGGAGGCGGGTGAGGCGAGGTGCCCGCAGACGCTGAAGCCGCCGCCGGACTGTCCCATGATCGTCACCCGGCCGGGGTCGCCGCCGAACGCCCGGATGTTGTCGCGGACCCAGCGCAGCGCGGCGCGCTGGTCGTCCAGGGCGAGCGAGCCGGACTCCGGCAGCGCCGGGTGGGTCAGGAAGCTCGTGACGCCGAGGCGGTAGTTCATCGACACCACCACAGCGCCGCCCGCCGCCAGCCGGCCCGGACCGTAGAGGTCGCCCATCCCGAACATCATGCTGCCGCCGTGGATCCAGACGATCACCGGAAGCCTGCCGCGGTGGCGGGCCGGGGTGGCGACGTTGACGGTCAGGCAGTCCTCGTCGGTGCTCGGCCTGCCGATCGGATAGCCGAGGGGCTGCGCGCACACCTTGCCGGGAGCGGTGGCGTCGCGCACTCCGGTCCAGGACGCGGCCGGGCGGGGCGCGGCGAAGCGCTCCGCCGTCGCATAGGGAATCCCCTGGAAGCTGGCGCCCAGCGGGCCGGAGGTGCCGCGCACCGCGCCCTGGGCGGTGCGCACGACCGGCGGGCCGGTGGTCGCCTCCGCGACCGGCGCGAACGTGACCGCCGCCAGCGTCGCGATGCCCACAGTCGCTGCCGTGAAGAGCCTCTTCATGTCGTCCCCCTGTTCGGTGTCCATCGATGCCGACGACCGTAACAGAGATTTGCACGATCGCGCAAAACGATCGTGCAAAACAGTCGTGCAAGGCTGCTGATAGGGTCGGCGCCATGGGAAACCGGGAGGACCTGCTCGGCGCGGCGAAACAGTGCCTGCGCGAGAAGGGTTACGACCGCACGAGCGTGCGCGACATCGCCACCGCCGCCGGGGTCAGCACGGCGGCGATCGGCTACCACTACGGATCCCGGGAGGCGCTGCTCACCCAGGCCCTGTTCGCAATCCTCGACGAGTGGGGCGACAGCCTGGGCCGGGCGCTCGCCCCGGCGGCCGGCGACGACGCGGTGCGCGGCTTCCAGCGCATGTGGGAAAGCCTGATCGAGCAGTTCGCCGCCCACCCCGACCTCTGGCTGGCCACTGTCGAGCTGTTCCTGCAGGCGCAGCGGCAGCCCGGCCTGCGCACCCAGCTGGCCGGCGGCATGGCCGAGGGCCGGCGCGGCATGGCGGGCATCCTGCAGAGCGTGCCGGAGCGCGAGGTCACCGACCGCAGTGCCCGCACGCTGGGCATGGTGCAGAGCGCCCTGATGTCCGGTGTGATGGTGCAGAGCCTCAGCGACCCGGCGAACGCGCCGACCGCCGAGGAGGTCCTGGCGGGGTTACGGGAGCTGACGAAATTCCTCTGACGGCGCCGGCCACCGGATCAGCCCGGCGGTCGCGCTGCGGCCCGCGGTGGCACTCGGATCGCGCTTGGTCGCGGGAGGTGTAGCTGCCGGGGCGTGGTAGCCCGTACCGGGAAGGTTTTACTTGCTGGCCCAGACGTCCAGGTTGAAGCGCTCCAGCACGCCGGGGACGAAGAGGCCGGCGATCGACAGCAGCGAGATCAGGGTGAAGGCGGTGCGCAGCACCACCACCTCGACCTTGCCGCCGACCTTGACCGCCATGGCGTTCGGGATGCCGATCATCAGCCACATGCGACGCTTGATCGGAATCGGCCAGAGGATCGGCACGCCGTTCTTGGTGATCATGTCGCCGAGGATGTGCACGAAGCAGCCGACGGCGACCGCCATGCCCAGGAGGGGATAGCCGCGGTCGCCGGGCAGGTTGGCGGCGGTGAACCAGGCGATCACCCCGGCGACCAGGGTGACGATGACCCAGCCGGCGCGCTCCGCCCACTCGTCGAAGAGACCGCGCAGCGCCAGGCCGGCCATGAAGAAGACGATGCCGACCACCGCCCACTGGCCGTAGTTGTCGGCCAGGGCGGTGGTGCCCCAGCCGATCAGACCGCAGAACGGCAGGGTGTGGGTGAAGGTGCGGTGCCCGTTGTCGCGCCGGGGGTCACGCTTGAGCTTGGTCGCCGTGTAGACGCCGAGCGAGAACTTCTCCACCACCTCGGCGACGAACAGCGAGAACACGCCGAACGTGCGGGCCACCGTGGCGCCACCCTGGTTGCGGGTCACCTTGCCGGACATGTCCAGGTCGGGCAGGAGCGCACCGCCCGCGCAGATCGCCGTGCCGACCGCCACCTCGAGCGGTGACTGGCTGACGTTGGCGAACTGGTGCAGTGCCCAGCTGCCGGCCAACCAGGCGGCCGCCCCCGACAGCGCGTGCGACGGACCCATCATGTGCCTTGTCCCTCCCCGAACAAACTCGGCCACTGTGGCAGAGCGAACGGGGAAGATCAACGACCGTCGTGTGGCGAATCGGTCACTCGGCTCAGATGTGGCCGTGGCGGCCCACTGTGTACTCGATCCGGTAGTGGCCGTGACGCGCGTGCCGGATCAAGCCGATGACCAGGAACGCCAGCGGGATGACCGGCCAGAAGAACTGTGCGCCGGAGAGCATCCACAGGCCGGTCAGCAGGCCGGCGATCACCAGGATGAAGCTGGCGTGCCGCTGCAGCGACCGGCGTGTCGCGGCGCGGGCCCGGGGCGTGCGGGCCAGGGCCTGCCGGCCACCGTCGGGAAGGTCGGCGGTCAGTGGATGAAGCTCGTCGCGGAACGTGGCGGCGTAGGCCGTGGTGAGCCGCTCCTCGCCCTCGGTCAGGTCGAGACGTCCCTCGGACATGGCGGCGCGCAGGATCTCGGCGACCTGCTCGCGCTCGGCGTCGGAGGTGCGGAGCCGGGTCTGGGTGGGGTTCATGTCGTCTCCTCGGTCGATTGCCTGCACACCAGGGTGGCCGCCCGCGGGCTCCGCCGCGTCGCCCCGGCGGAGCATCCCTGGGGAGTGCGAGGGGGCGGTTCTCCGGTGCCGGCGTACTCCCCAGGGAGTACGCGGGATGACCCCCGCGCGGCGATGCCACGGGGTGTCCGCGTGCCGTACGTTCGGCACATGAGACGGCCCACGGTCGAGGATCTGGCGATGCGGCCCCGCCGGCCGCAGCGGCCACAGCGGCCGGCGGGCTGGCCGCCCGCCGTGGTGCTGGTCGCCTCCCTCTTCCACCTGGTCGGCACGCACAACCTGGCCGAGGAGGGCCGGGTCTTCTGGCCGATGGGCTGGCCCGTCTACGCCCTGCTGATGGTCGGGCCGATCGCGCTGTTCTGGCGCCGGCGGGCGCCGCTCACGGTGCTCGTGGTGGCGGCGGTCGCCTCGTTCGTCTTCGCGACCCGGGCGGCGCCGCACTTCACCTATGCGGCGGCGCCGGCGATCGCGCTCTTCACCCTGTCCCGGCTGGGCCGCTGGCGCACCGCGACGGTCAGCGCCGCCGTCGGCTACGCGGTCTACCTGCTGCTCTTCGTGGTGCTCGCGACGAGCGTGCCCGGGATGGCCGCCGGCACCCGCCCGAACGTGCGGGAGATGATCCTGGCCGCGATCGGCCTGGCCGGGGCGGTCGTGCTGGGCGCCGCGTCGAAGGTGCACCACGAGCACCTGGCCGAGATCAAGAAGGCCCGGGCCGAGCAGGCGCGGGCCCGGCAGGAGCAGGAGCGGCGGCAGGCCTCGGAGGAGCGGCTGCGGATCGCCCAGGAGCTGCACGACGTGCTCGGGCACCACCTGTCGCTGATCAACGTGCAGGCGGGTGTGGGGCTGCATCTGATGGACAACCGGCCGGAGCAGGCCCGCGAGGCGCTCACCGCGATCAAGAGCGCCAGCGCCGAGGCGTTGCGTGAGGTGCGCGCGGTGCTGGGCGTGCTGCGCACCGAGGGGGAGGCCGCGCCGCGGCAACCGGCACTCGGGCTGAACCGGCTGGACGAGCTGACCGCGGGCGCCGGCATCCCGGTGCGGACGGTGGTCAACGGCGAGCCGCGGGAGCTGCCCGCCGAGGTGGACCGGGCGGCCTACCGGATCGTGCAGGAGGCGCTGACCAACGTGCGCCGGCACGCGGGCGGCCCCGGCCCGGCGGCCGCCCAGGTCACGGTCGGCTACCTGCCGGAGGCGCTGCACCTGTCGGTCCGCAACGAGGGGCCGGTGACCGCGGCGGAGGCGGGCGAGCAGGGCAACGGCATCGCCGGGATGCGGGCCCGGGCCGAGGCGCTGGGCGGCCAGTTCGCGGCCGGCCGGCCACCCACCGGCGGTTTCCTCGTCTCGGTGGTGCTGCCGGCGCCCCCGCCCGACTGTGAGTGCTGGCCGGTGCCGACAGCCGGCGCGGAGGGGGAGCGATGATCAGGGTGCTGCTGGCGGACGATCAGGCGCTGGTGCGGGCCGGGTTCCGGGCGCTGCTCGGCGCCGAGCCGGACATCGAGGTGGTCGGCGAGGCGGCGGACGGTCTGCAGGCGGTGGACCTGGTGCGCGGGTCCCGGCCGGACGTGGTGCTGATGGACATCCGCATGCCCGGCGTGGACGGCCTGGAGGCGACCCGGCGGATCGCCGCCGACCCGGAGCTGGCCGCCACCCGGGTGGTCATCCTGACCACGTTCGAGCTGGACGAGTATGTGTTCGAGGCCCTGCGGACGGGCGCCTCCGGGTTCCTGGTGAAGGACACCGAGCCGGTCGAGCTGCTGCGGGCGGTGCGCGTGGTCGCGGCCGGCGAGGCGCTGCTGTCGCCGAGCGTGACCCGGCGGGTGATCAGTGAGTTCGCCGGCGGCGCCGGCCGCGGGCGCGAGCCGGTGCCGCCCCGCGAGCTGCAGCAGCTGACCGACCGGGAGCGCGAGGTGATGGTGCTGGTCGCCGAGGGCCTGTCCAACGACGAGATCGCGGCCCGCCTGGTGATCAGCCCGGCCACCGCGAAGACGCACGTCAGCCGGACGATGATCAAGCTGGGTGCGCGGGACCGGGCGCAGCTGGTGGTGCAGGCCTACGAGGCCGGTCTGATCCGCCCCGGCTGGCTGGCCGGCTGAGCGGTCACCAGCCTGGGATGATCTCGTCGCCGGGCGCGGCGAACCAGGCCGGCGCCTGCTCGGCCAGCGACGTGCCGATCCGGTGCTGGGCGTAGGGATTGAGCTCGGGCAGCGCGTCCAGGGCGAACCAGCCGACCGCCAGCGACTCGCTGTCGTTGACCCGGGCCTCACCGCCGGTCGCCCGGCAGCGGAACCACGAGTTGACCATCTGGCAGTGGTCGCCGTTGGGATAGGTGACCTCGTGCAGGGCGATCCCGGCCAGCCGCTCGATCCGCACCTCGACGGCGGTCTCCTCGCGGACCTCGCGGATCACCGCGTCGGCGGGCTGCTCACCGGGGTCCATCATCCCGGCGATCAGCGTCCACCGGCGGTTGTCGCTGCGCTGGTGCAGCAGGATCTCACCGCGGTCGTTGAAGACCACCGCGGACACCGTCGGGAACATGATCAGGCCGGATCCGACCTTGGCGCGGAGCTCGGTCACATATGGGGAAGCGGGCACTCCTCGACCCTATCGGCCGGGGCGGCCACTGATCGGTTCCGGCCCGCGGCCTTGGCCGCGTAGAGGGCCTCGTCCGCGGCGTTCATCAGCGCGTCCGGGTCGACCGCACCGGCCGGCGCGGTCGCGGCGCCGACCGACGCGGTGACGCCGAGCAGCGCCTGGTCGCCCGCGTCGACCGGCAGCCCGCTGACCGCCAGGCGCAGCCGTTCGGCGAGGGCGAGCAGGTCGTCGCCGCCGGTGTGCGGGGCCAGCACGACGAACTCCTCGCCGCCGTAGCGGGCCACCACGGAGCCGGCCCGGGCGGCGGCCTTCAGCCGGTTCGCCACCTCCTGCAGCACGCGGTCGCCGGCCGGGTGGCCGTACGTGTCGTTGACCCGCTTGAAGTGGTCCACGTCGATGATCAGCAGCCCGATCTCGTGGCCGGAGCGGGCGGCCCGCCGGCACTCCACGGCCAGCGCCTCGGTGAAGTAGCGCCGGGTGTGCAGACCGGTCAGGCCGTCGGTCACCGCGGCCCGGCGCTGGGCCGCGACCAGGCCGTACATCCGGCCCAGCACGAGCAGGAACATGACGGCGCAGGCGGCGCTGACCAGCGGCACGCTGACGTCCTCGCCGCGCAGGTGCTGGATCATCTGCACGCCCGGCGCCATCAGCACGGCGACGGTGAGGACCGCCAGCCGGCCCGGCGAGGCGTCCGGGACCGCCGAGCCGGAGCGCTGGTCGAAGTGCCGTATCCCGGGGTGCAGCGCGGCGGCGCCGAGCAGCGCGAGCGAGAGCATCCAGACCGCGTCCAGGTACGCCTCGTTCACCGCGCCGCCGTCGATGACGCCCTGCACCGCGTAGGCGGTGTCGACCGCGAACATCAGCGTGAGGCTGGTCAGCAGCAGGTGCAGCACGGGACCGCGGGTGCCCGAGCCCATCACCAGGCGCACGGCCAGCACCAGCAGCATCAGGTCCAGGACCGGGTACGCCGACTGGGTCAGCTTGGCCGCCAGCGGCAGCTCGGAGTCGGCGGTGAGCGGCTCGATCAGGAAGATCCAGGTCAGCAGGCCGGCGCTGACCGCCACGATGAGGGCGTCCACCCCGGTCGGCAGGTCCCAACCGGGGGCGCGCCGGCGGATGAAGATCAGCACGGCGGCGGCGAGCAGCACGTACGACGTGAAGTAGAGCAGGTCCGCCGGCGTGGGTTCGAGGAACTCGCCGGAGATCCAGTCGTCCAGGACGGTCACGACGTCCGCGGCGGCGTAGAAGAGCTGCGCCACGGCCAGGGTGAACCATCCGGCCCGGTGCGGCGGCCGGTGCCGGATCGTCCCGAGCGCGATGACGGCCGGCGTGGCGACGCTGACCACCAGGTACGGCAGCGCTATCACCAGAGCCGAGCTGTCGGTCGTCTCGAGGTAGAGGCGCGCGGCCACGCAGAACGCCAGGATGCCGAGCCAGAGTCGCACCTCAGAAGCGTCGCGTCCGCCGGTTGCGGTTCGGGTGCAAATGGTGTCGCGGTGGGTTGCCGGACGAAGGTCACAGCCGCCGGGCGCGCAGGTTCTCCGCCACCGACCAGGCCTGGAACGGGCAGCCGGTGGCGTCGTGCGGGGCGTCGCCGTACGCCGTCTCGGAGATCGAGCCGAGGCCGTGCTCGGCCAGGTGCGCCTCGGTGTCGGCGAGCACGTCGGTCGCGGTCACCCCGAGCCGGTGCCAGGCCTCGACGTACGGGCCGGTGAGCCAGGGCCAGACGGTGCCGGTGTGGTACGCGCTGTCCCGTTCAGCCGGCCCGCCCCGGTGCACCCCGCGGTACCCGGGGGCGTCCGGCGCCAGGCTGCGCAGGCCGAGCGGAGTCAGCAGCCGCGCCGCGATCAGCTCCAGCGCCGTCCGCTCCGGCCGCAGCGGGGCGTACGGCAGCGACCAGGCCAGCAGCTGATTGGGCCGGAGAGCGGAGCCGCCCGGACCGTCGACCACGTCGTGGAGCAGCCCGTCCGGCGCGGGGAAGCGGCGGGCGAATCCCTCCCGGGCGGCGGCGTGGGCCTTCCGCGCCGCCTCGTCACCGAACCCGGCCACCACGGCCAGCCCGTTCACCCAGAGCGCGTTCACCTCCACCGGCTTGCCCGCCCGGGCGGTCACCGGCACCCCGTCGACCCGGGCGTCCATCCAGGTCAGCGCCGCGCCCGGGGTGCCGTGGGTGAGCAGCCCGTCGCGCCCGTCGGCGACGATGCCGTAGCGGGTGCCGGCCAGGTGGTGGCTGATCACGTCGCGCAGCGCCGGGAGCAGCTCGGCGGCCAGGTCCTGGTCGCCGGTCACCGCCACGTGCCGGCCGACCGCGTGCAGGAACCAGAGGGTGCCGTCGACCGTGTTGTACTCGACGCTGCCGGTGTCGGCGGTGTTCGCCAGCATCCCGCGCGACAGCGTGGCGGCGTATCCGCGCAGCAGCTCGCGGCCCAGTTCGGCGCGGCCGGTGGCGAGGAACAGCCCCTCGTAGCTGATCATCGTGTCCCGGCCCCAGGCGCCGAACCACGGGTAGCCGGCGACCACGTCCGGGCCGGCCGCGGTGCGCACCACGAAGGCGTCGGCGGCCAGGGCCAGCGCGGCCTGGGTCTCGTCGGCGGGGGCCGCGGCGGCGACCACCGCCCGGTTACGGGTCCGGGCGGCCTCGACGACCTGCGCGGCGGGCGGTGGCGGCTCGCCGGCCCACGCGGACACCTCGATCATGTCGCCGGGCCGGTCCAGGCCGGTGGAGAAGTTTCCCGCGTACCAGAGATCCTCGGTCGGCGGCAGGCCGCGTTCGGCCTCCGCGCGGTACCGCACCCCGCGGTACCACTCGCCGGCCGCGGTGAAGCCGGGACCGGCCAGCCGGTAGGCGCCCTCCACCTCGCACCCGTCGGCGGTGATCGTCACCGCCGGGGGCGGGCCGTCGGCCGTACGCTCGCCGTGCGCGTCACGCCACGTGCAGAGCGCCTCCAGAGCGATCCTCACGGGTCCACCGGCGAGCAGCCGGTGCACCACCGCGACGGCGGGCCGGCCGGAGACCGTCGCGATCTCCCGCTCGATCACCGTCCCGCCGATCCGCCAGCGCCAGCGCGGCACCCCGTCGATCAGTGCGAAACTCGCCAGCAGCCGGTGCCCCTGCGGCGCGATCGCGCCGTCCGCCCATTGATGGACGCCGAGCCGCACAACGGTTCCGGAGGGCAGGGTCAGCACCGCGTCCAGCGCCGCGAGTCCCAGGTGCCGGGACGCCGGTGTGTCCCCCGCCACCACGAGAAGTCCGTGGTAGCGGCGGGTGCGCAGACCGCAGACCGTTCCCATGGCATAGCCGCCGGTACCGTCGGGTAGGAGCCATTCACGAGTGGCGCCCTCAGTGAGGCGGGCGCACAGCTGTGCGCCGAAGACGATCGGGCGAACCGTGGACAGCGGAATCGACCTCACTTGACACAGGGGCATGACAGTCTCAGTGTGATCGACTCCGGGGCGAATTTCGGGTTGTGGGGGATATCGGGTCGTGGGGGAAAGAGAGCGCGTACGCCTGGCCCAGGCCGATTCCGGTGAGCAGCCGTGGCGCGCGTGGGGTCCGTACCTGGCGGAACGGGCCTGGGGCACGGTTCGTGAGGACTACAGCGAGCACGGCACGGCGTGGGACTACTTCCCGCACGACCACGCGCGGTCCCGGGCGTACCGGTGGAACGAGGACGGCATGGCCGGCCTCTGCGACGACCGGCAGACCTTCTGCTTCGCGCTGGCCCTGTGGAACGGCAGGGACCCGATCCTCAAGGAGCGGATGTTCGGCCTCGGCGGCGACGGCGGCAACCACGGCGAGGACGCCAAGGAGTACTGGTGGTACCAGGACTCCACGCCCACTCACTCGTGGATGCGGTGGCGCTACCACTATCCGCAGGAGGAGTTCCCGTACGACCAGCTGGTCCGGGTGAACGGGCAGCGCTCCCGCAACGAGGGCGAGTACGAGCTGGTCGACACCGGCATCTTCGACCGGGACCGGTTCTGGGCGGTCACCGTCGACTACGCCAAGGCGTCCCCGACCGACATGTGCATCGCGGTCACCGTCTCCAACCGGGGACCCGATCCGGCCACCCTGCACGTGCTGCCCACCCTCTGGTTTCGCAACACCTGGTCGTGGGGGCTGCCGAACCGGCAGGCGCCGGCGATGAAGGGCACCCCCGGCCGGCTCGCCGCGGTGCACCGCACGCTCGGGCACCTGTCGCTCACGGGTGAGGGCGCCCCGCCGGCGCTGATGTGCGACAACGAGACGAACGCGCAGCGGCTGTGGGGGTTGCCGGGGCGCAGCTCCTACCCGAAGGACGGGATCAACGACCACCTGGTGCACGGCATGCCGACGGTGAACCCGCACGGCATCGGGACCAAGGGGTCGCTGCACTACGAGCTGACGCTGGCGGCGGGGGAGACCCGTACGCTGCGGTTGCGGCTCACCCAGGGTGACCGGCCGCTGCCGCCCGCCGACCTGGACGAGGGCTGGGCCACGGTGATGCGCGACCGCGCCGCCGAGGCCGACGAGTTCTTCGCCGGCGTGATCCCGGCGGCCGCGTCGCCCGAGGAGACCGCGGTGGCCCGGCAGGCGATCGCCGGGCTGATGTGGGGCAAGCAGTTCTACCACTTCGACGTCAAGCAGTGGCTGGCCGGTGACCCCGGTAACTCGCCGCCGCCACCGGGCCGGCGCTACGGGCGCAACAACGGCTGGTGGCACATGAACAGCTTCGACGTGATCAGCATGCCCGACCCCTGGGAGTACCCCTGGTACGCCGCATGGGATCTGGCCTTCCACTGCGTCAGCATCGCCCGGGTCGACCCCGGGTTCGCCAAGTCGCAGCTGATCCTGCTGCTGCGCGAGTGGTACATGCACCCCAACGGGCAGATCCCGGCCTACGAGTGGTCGTTCAGCGACGTGAACCCGCCGGTGCACGCCTGGGCCGCGCTGCGGGTCTTCGAGATCGACGGCTCCCGGGACTACGACTTCCTCTCCCGGGTCATGCACAAGCTGCTGCTGAACTTCACCTGGTGGGTCAACCGCAAGGACGTCGGCGGCAACAACGTCTTCGAGGGCGGCTTCCTCGGGCTGGACAACGTCGGCCCGTTCGACCGGTCGGCCGCGCTGCCCGTCGCCGGTGTGCTGGAGCAGTCCGACGGCACCGGCTGGATGGCCATGTACGCGCTGAACCTGCTCGACATGGCGATCATCCTGGCCCTGCACGACCCGGCCTACGAGGACATGGCCACCAAGTTCTTCGAGCACTTCATCTACATCGCCGAGGCCGCCTACCGGCAGGGCCTGTGGGACGACGAGGACAGCTTCTTCTACGACGTGCTGCGCCTGCCGGACGGCCACAAGGTGCCGCTCAAGGCCCGCTCCATCGTCGGTCTGCTGCCGCTGGCGGCCACCACCCGGCTCACCTCGGAAACCCTCAACCGGCTGCCCGGCATCAACTCGCGGGTCCGCTGGATGCTGCACCGCCAGGGGGAGTTCGGGGACGTGATCAGCGCGCGGCGCCTCGGCGGCGCCGACCGGCGCCAGCAGCGCCTGCTCTCCATGGTCGGCCAGGACCAGCTGCTGCGCATTCTGGCCAGGTTGCTCGATCCCGAGGAGTTCCTTTCCCCGTACGGGCTGCGCACGCTCTCGCGGTCGCACCTGGAGAAACCGTTCACGGTCTCGCTGGGCGGTTCGGACTTCACCGTGGGATACGAACCGGCGGAGAGCACGAGTGGCCTGTTCGGCGGCAACTCCAACTGGCGCGGCCCGATCTGGATGCCGGTCAACTTCCTGCTGATCCAGGCACTGCGCGAGTTCGCCGAGTTCTACGGCGCGGACCTCAAGGCGCAGTTTCCCACCGGCGCCCAGGAGAAGGCCGGCCTGACCGAGATCGCCGACGACCTGTCCCGGCGGCTGATCGCCCTGTTCGTGCCGGACGAGTCCGGCCGCCGCCCCATCTACGGGGCGACCAAGCTCTTCCAGACCCACCCGGACTGGAAGGACCTGGTGGTCTTCCCGGAGTACTTCCACGGCGACAACGGCGCGGGCCTGGGCGCCTGGCACCAGACCGGCTGGACGGCGCTGGTCCTCGACCTCATCTTCGACCTGCACGCCGACCGTCGCCGCGGGTCAGCCTGACCGGCGGCAGGTCCGGGCCGCGCGGCACGCCCAGCCGGCGGCCCGCCGTGTCGAACGCCTCCAGCACGGTGGCCAGGTGCGTCTCGTCGTGATTGGCGGTGAGGGTCAGCCGCAGCATGGCGCCGCCACCCGGGATCGCCGGCGCGGCGACCAGGTTGGTGAACACCCCGGCCCGGAACAGCGCGGCCCAGAAGGCGCCGCCGGCGGCGAGGTCCGCAAACCGCACCGGAACGATCGGCGTGGTCGACGGCCGGGTGTCGAAGCCGAGCGTGCGCAGGCCGTTGTGCAGGCCCTCGGCCAGGTCGAGGGTGCGGGTGCGGCGCTCCGGCTCGGTCTCGACGACGGTCAGCGCGGCCAGGGCGGCAGCCGCCGACGCGGGTGGCAGCGCGGCCGAGAAGAGGATCGACCGGGCGTTGCTCCGCAGGTAGTGCACGTTGCCGGCCGGCCCGGCCAGAACACCGCCGATCGACGCGAACGCCTTCGAGAAGGTGGCGGTGATCAGGTCGAGACCGTCCTCGACCTCGCAGTGCTCGGCCAGGCCCGCACCCCGGTTGCCCAGCACCCCCATGTCGTGGGCGGCGTCCACGATCAGTTTCGCCCCGAAGTCGTCGGCGGCGTCGCGCAGCGCCCGCAGGTCGGCCACGTCGCCGTCCATCGAGAACATCCCGTCGGTGACGACCAGCCGGCCCGCGTCGTCCGGCGCGGCCGCCAGCAACTCCCGCAGGTGCGCGGTGTCGAGATGCCGGTAGCGGCGCACCCGGCCCCAGCCGAGCCGGGCCGCCTCGAGCAGCGAGGCGTGCACACGAGCGTCGAGAAAGGCGATGTCGGAGCGGCCGAGCAGCGCCGACAGGGCCAGATTGGCCTGAAATCCGGTGGTGGTCACCACCGCGGCTTCCTGCCCGAGGAAGGCCGCGATCCGCTCCTCGAGTTCGCCGTGCAGGTCCAGCGTGCCGCTGAGCGCGCGCGAACCGCCCGCCGAGGTGCCGAGGCGCCGGGCCGCGTTCACCGCCGCCTCGATGACCGCGGGATGGGTGGAGAGGCCGAGATAGTCGTTGGACCCGGCGAGCATCACCTTGCGGCCGTCGATCACCGCATGCGAGTCGCCGGTGCGTGCCGCCATCGACCGGAAGTAGGCGTCGACGCCGTGGGCTTTGAGGATCGCTTCCGCCTGGTGCAGCCCACCCTTGGCGAAGGGATCAACGGTCACCGATCGACGGTAACAGCCGGCCGCGATCCGGTGATGATCACGCCGCGTAGAGTACGGGTCATGACCGGGGTCGAGGCGTCCACGCACATCCGGCTGGCCCGGCCGAGCCGGGACCTGCGGGCGGCCGAGCGGTTCTACGCCGGCGGGCTGGGGCTGGACGTGCTGTACCGGGCCACCGCCGACGGGCCGGGTGAGCACGACCTGCTGATGGTCGGCAAGCCCGGTGCGGGCTGGCACCTGGAGCTGGTCGCCGGGCCGGAGCCGACGCCGTCGGAGCAGGATCTGCTGGTGCTCTACCTGGACGGGCCGGTGCCGGACGGGCTGCTGGAGCGGCTGGTCGCGGCCGGCGGCCGGCGGGTGTCGCAGGGGCCGTACTGGGACCAGTGGGGTGTGACCATTGCCGACCCGGACGGTTACCGGCTCGTGCTGTCGACCCGGCAATGGCACAACACCCCGCTCTAGGAAGCGCGGTCCACGATCACCTCTGCCACGTGGCGCAGTTGCTCGTGGTCGGGGTGGAAGCCCTCGGCGATGTCCGGGTGCAGGCCCGCCTTGGCCTGGTCGAGCAGCATGTCGGCGACCTGCTCGACGCTCTCCCCGGCGTACCTCTGCCTGATCTTGACCGTTGCTGCCTGTAGCGCGCTGCTGAGCTGATCCTCGAGAGGCCCGCGGAGTTTCTGCTCCACGGGGTTGAGTGACTGCGGGTCGAGGGTGACGTGCGGCTCGGCCAAGGTGCCCTCCGAATGAGAACGATGACGCGCAGCGGGATACCCGCCGCGGCGACGGATGTAAACCACGATCACCTGCACAGTGGAACAGTTCTAGAACTGTGTGCTATAACTGTCGCACTGTTCTAGAACTCTAGGAGTCGTTGTGGATCAGTTGGTGCGTGCCGACGTCCGCCGTCCGGCGGGGCTCGGCCGATTCGGGGAGTACGGCGGGCGGTTCGTCCCGGAAGCGCTCGTCCCGGCCTGCGAAGAGGTGGAACGGGCCTTCACCGAGGCCTGGCACGACCCGGAGTTCCGGGCCGAGTTGCGGCATCTGCTGGCGGTCTACGTCGGACGGCCCACCCCGCTGACCCCGGCGGTGCGGCTCTCCGCGGAACTCGGCATCACCCTGCTGCTCAAGCGGGAGGACCTCACCCACACCGGATCCCACAAGATCAACAATGTGCTCGGGCAGGCGCTGCTGGCGCGGCGGATGGGCAAGCGGCGGCTCATCGCGGAGACCGGGGCCGGCCAGCACGGCGTCGCCACCGCCACCGCGGGGGCGCTGCTCGGGCTCGACGTCACGGTGTTCATGGGCGAGCGCGACATCGAACGGCAGGAGCTCAACGTCTTCCGGATGAAGATGCTCGGCGCCGAGGTGGTGCCGGTGAGCGCGGGCAGCCGGACCCTGAAGGACGCGACCAGCGAGGCGTTCCGGTACTGGGTGACCGTGGTCGACGACTCGTACTACTGCCTCGGGTCCGCGCTGGGGCCGCACCCGTACCCGTGGATGGTGCGTGAGCTGCAGCGGGTGATCGGGGACGAGGCGCGGGCGCAGTGCGAGGCGGGCGTGCCGGACTTCGTGGTCGCCTGTGTCGGCGGTGGGTCGAACGCGGCGGGGACCTTCGCCGGGTTCCTCGACACCCCGGCCCGGCTGGTCGGGGTGGAGGCGGCCGGCGGGGCGGCGATCAGCGCCGGCAGCCCCGGGGTGCTGCACGGCTTCCGGTCCAAAGTGCTCCAGGACGCGCACGGGCAGATCCTGGAGGCCCACTCGATCTCGGCGGGGCTCGACTATCCCGGGGTGGGGCCGGAACACGCGTACCTGGCGGAGACGGGGCGGGCCACGTACGTGACGGCGGACGACACCGAGGTGGTGGCCGCGACCCACCGGCTGGCCCGCGCCGAGGGCATCCTCTGCGCGCTGGAGTCGGCGCACGCGGTGGCGTGGGTGCTGCGCGCGGCCGCCGACGGCACCATCCCGGCGGGTTCGACGGTGGTCCTCACCCTCTCCGGGCGTGGGGACAAGGACATGGCGACCCTGATGGAGCTGTCATGAAGATGCTCGTTCCCTATGTGACCGCCGGCGTCACCGCGAACTGGACCGACACGCTGCGCGCGGCGGTGGACGCCGGTGCGGACGCGATCGAGGTGGGTCTGCCGTTCTCCGACCCGACGCTGGACGGGCCGGTCATCCAGCGGGCGTCCGACCAGGCGCTGCGCCGCGGCACGACCGTCACCGGCGTCCTGGCGGAGATCTCCCGGCTGGACCTCGGGGTGCCGTTGATCGCGTTCGGCTACACCAACCTGGTCCTGCACCGGGGCGCCGAGACGTTCTGCGCGGCGTTGCGTGAGGCCGGGATGACCGGCCTGATCGCCCCCGACCTGCCGGTGGACGAGGCCGCGCCGGTGGGCGCGGTCGCCGAGCGGCACGGGATCGATCTGGTGCTACTGGCCTCACCCTCGACTCCCGCCCGGCGGCGCGCCGAGATCGCCGCGCGCAGCCGGGGGTTCGTGTACGCGGTCAGCGTCATGGCCCCGACCGGCGAGCAGACGTCCCCGCACGAGTCCGGCCGGGAGCTGGTCACCTCGCTGAAGCGGGTCACGCAGCTGCCGGTGCTGCTCGGCTTCGGCATCTCCGGCGCCGACCAGGCGGCCGCGGCCTGCGCCTACGCCGACGGGGTCGTGGTGGGCTCGGCTCTCATGCGCCGGATCCTGCGGGGCGCCGGGCCGGCCGAGGCCGGCGAGTGGCTGGCCGGCCTGCGCACGGCCATCGACGCCTGATCCGGCCGGCGCGGGTCAGCCGCGGCCGCGCTTGACCTCGAAGAACGTGTCGACGCGGATCAGGGCCGCGGTCGCGTCCCAGATCGCCAGCGCGTCCTCGTGTGCCGGAGCCTCGCCGATGATCGGGCCGTGCAGGCCGCGGGTGGCGCCGGCAACCTGGAGCACCGGGGAGCCGATGCCGGGGCCGGCCAGGGCCATGGCGGTCTCGTGCGACTCGCGGACCGCGTCGTCCCAGGAGGGATCGTCGAGGATCTCGGCCGCCTTCTCGGCGCCCGCGGCCTCGGCGGCCTCCGCGACGATCCGGTCGCTGATCATGGCGTCGGCCTCGTGCGTACGGTTGCCGAGCTCGGTGTAGAACGCCGAGACGAGTGCCTGCTGCTCGTCCGCCCGCAGGGCCGCGACCAGCCGCAGCGCGCGGGTCGACGCGTCCAGCGCCGCCCGGAACCTCTCGGGCACGTCGTCGCCGTTGAGGATCGCCAGGCTGAACGGGCTCCACCGCACGGTGAGATCCCGCTCGGGCGCGACCGAGACGAGCCAGCGGGACGTGCGCCAGGTGAACGGGCACGCCGGGTCGAAATAGAAGGTGACCTCCATGGCCCCGATCCTAGGAGTCGTGAGTCGACGGCGCCCGAACTCCATGTGTGCGCCGGTGGGCCGGTGGCCCAAGGAGAGGCTCTCGATCGCCTTGGACCACCGACACTGTTTTCGCTACCCGGTTACGGCGGGACTAACCACTTCCACCAGAAGTGGCGGCAGAAGCTCCCGCAGCACCTCGATGCCGTCCCGGCTCAGCACCGATTCGGGGTGGAACTGCACCCCGGCGAACCGCTTGCCCCGCAGCGCGTGCACCATCCCGTCCGCCGGGTCGACCGCCAGCGAGACCTCGCCGTGCGGCGTGGTGACCACAGCCTCCGGCGAGGACGCCGAGAAGCTGGAGTAGAAGCCGACCCGCCGCACCGACCCGAACAGGTCGACGTCGCGCGCCAGCCCCTGATAGGGCGCGTCCCGGCGGGTCAGCGCGAGCCCGAGCTGCGACGCCAGGATCTGCTGGCCGAGGCAGACCGCGAAGACCGGCCGACCGGACGCCAGCAGCGACGAGACCAGCTCGTGCAACACCGCCATCTTCGGCGCGGCGAGGTCGGACGGGTCGCCCGGGCCCGGCCCGATCACCACCAGGTCGGCGGCCGGCACGGGAGCGGTCCACGGCTGCACGGTGACCACCAGGCCGAGCGCCTTCAGCTGGTGCGCGAGCATCGCCGTGAAGGTGTCCTCGGCGTCGACGATCACCGCGGTGCGGCCGTCCAGTTCTGGCACGACCAGGGCGCCCGGCGACCGCGAGTCCAGCCAGAACCGGGCGAGGCCGTCGTTACGGGCGGCGAGGAGCGCCTCGACCTCGGGGGACTGTGCGCTTTCCCGTACCCGGGCGGGGTTCTTGTCGAGGAAGCCGAGCGCGGCGAGGACGCCCGCGGCCTTGGTGTGGGTCTCGGCGACCTCGCCGGCCGGCGAGGAGTGCCGGACCAGGGTGGCGCCGACCGGCACCCGCAGGGTGCCGTCGGGAGTGATCTCCGCGGTCCGGATGAGGATCGGCGCGTCGAGGGTCTGCCGGCCCGCCTCGTCGTGGTCGAGCAGCGCCACGACGCCCGCGTAGTAGCGCCGGCCGCGGCGCTCGTGGCGGGCGATGACCCGGCAGGCGTTCTCGATCGGGCTGCCGGTGACGGTCGGCGCGAACATGGTCTCGCGCAGCACCTCGCGGACGTCGAGGGAGCCGCGGCCGGCCAGCAGATATTCGGTGTGGGTGAGGTGCGACATCTCCTTGAGGTACGGCCCGGCGACCTGCCCGCCGTGCTCGGCGACCGTGGCCATCATCTTGAGCTCCTCGTCGAGGACCATGTAGAGCTCCTCGATCTCCTTCGGGTCGCGCAGGAAGTCGAGCAGGTCACCCGAGCCGTTGCGGAAGGTGCCGCTGATCGGGTTCATCATGGTGATCCCGTCGGCGACGCTGACGTGCCGTTCCGGGGTGGCGCCGACCAGCGTGCGGGTGCCGGTGTGCAGCAGGAACGTCCAGTAGGTGCCCTGTTCGTGGGCGAGCAGCCGGCCGAAGGCGGCGCGGGCGGCCTCGACCGGGTCGCCCTCCACGGTCCCCTGGTAGACGCGGTGGATGACGAAGTTGGCGCCCTCGCCGTGGCCGATCTCGTCGCGCAGCACCTCCTCGACGATCGCCGCGTACTCGTCGTCGGAGATGTCGAACCCGCCGTCGCGCACGGTCGGTGAACCCGGCGGGTACGCGCTCAGCGGCTCGGTGCGCCGGTCTCTGACCAGCAGGCATTCCAGTGGGGCGCCGTCGTCGACGCACTCGAAGCCGCGTTCGGCGACCTGCCGGTACGGGATCAGCGCCAGCGTCGGGCCGATCGGGATGTCGGCGAGCGTGGCGACGGTGACGACGTCGCCGGTGAGCACTTCGACATGGTCGGCGCCGTCGCGGTGCAGCAGGGCGAAGGGCTGGTGCATGGCGGTCACACTTCCTCGGTTCGTCGGCGGTGCCGGCCGAGGTCGGGCCATGCGAAACGGCCGCCTCGACAGAGGCGGCCGCGGTGGTTGGTTACGCGCGGGGGGTGTGGCCGCCGGTCAGGCGGGCCACCACATGGTCATTCTCGCGCGCATGGCGGTGAGCTTACGGTCCGGCGAGGGTACGGCGCCACCCCGTCACGCCGCGAAGGCGAACCGGACCGCGGTACGGGCCCACCGCATCCGGCCGATCGCGCAGTCCGGGTGCTCGCCGAACTCCTGGGCGACCAGTTCGGCGCAGCCGGCCTCACCGAGGCGGTCGACGGTGGCGAGGACCTCGGCCCGGATGACTTCCGCGGTGGGCTCCTGGGAGCGCTGCAGGTGCGAGACGAAGAGAGCTTCACAGCGGACGTCGTCGATCAGTGCGGTCATCGGATCCTCCCAGCCGTTCGGTAGCTCAGTGGTTGTCTGCTTCTCAGCACACCGGCTCCGGGCTGCAACAAAGGCGCGTCACGGTTGCCGCTCGGTAGCGGCCACATCCGAAGACCTACCCACATATCCGTTTTTAACGAGCTATCGTCCGAAGAAGTGGCGAATTGGATTCGGGGGGAGCTGCCGTGGCGACGGTCCTGGTAGCCGACGACGACGCCGACATCCGTGACCTGGTGGCGTTCAAGCTGGAACAGGCCGGGTTGGAGGTCATCGCCGTCGGGGACGGTCAGGCCGCCGTCGAGACCGCGCGGGCGCGGCATCCCGACCTGGCCGTGCTGGACGTCTCGATGCCGGGCATGTCCGGGATCGACGTCTGCCGGACGCTGCGCGCCGAGCCCGGCACCGCGCAGATGCGGATCATCATGCTCACCGCCCGGGTCCAGGAGCAGGACGTCGAGGGCGGGTTCAGCGCCGGCGCCGACGACTACGTGACCAAGCCGTTCAGCCCGCGTGAGCTGGTCACCCGGATCCAGACGCTGCTGAGCCGGGCCCGCACCTGACGGACCCGGCTCCGGCGCTGCTACTCGTTGGCCGCGTCGACCAGCTTGTCCAGCTGCTCCGCCCGCAGCGGGCTGCCCGGGAACTTCGCCATCCGGCTCAGCGGCAGGCTGCCCAGCATCATCAGCATCGCCGGGTCGGCGGCCATCGCCGAGATCGGGCTGTCGCTGCCCGCGTCGGCGGTCGCGGCGGCGAACGCCTGACCGAGCAGCTCGGCGCCGCGCGGGTCGGCGAACCACTCGCCGACGCTGGACTCGGCGGTCAGCGGCACCCGGGCCGGGTCGCCGGCGACGTGCACGGTCACCGTCGCGCGCAGGTCCCGCGACGACGAGCCGACGGCGACCAGGTACTCGCCGCCCTCGACCACCCACCGGCCGAGCCGGGTGTCCCAGTAGGCCAGGTCGTCGCGGTCGATGGTGAGCAGCACCTCGGCCGTCTCGCCGGCGCCGATCGCCACGTTGGCGAACGCCTTCAGCTCGCGCGGCGCCCGCTGCACCCGGGAGCCGGGCAGGCTGACGTACGCCTGGACCACCTCGCGCCCGTCGCGCCCGCCGGTGTTGGTCACCGGCACGCGGACCTCGATGCCGGTCGCGGTCACCGACGCGCGCGCCGCGCCGTAGGAGAACGTGGTGTACGACAGCCCGAACCCGAACGGGTACGCCACCTCCCGCTCCTGCGCGTCGAAGCCCCGGTAGCCGACGTGCAGGCCCTCGCCGTACCGGACGTGGCCGTGCTCGCCGGGGAAGTCCAGGTAGGACGGGTGGTGGGCGAGCTTGACCGGGATCGTCTCGGCGAGCCGCCCGGACGGGTTGACCCGGCCGAACAGCACGTCGGCGATGGCGCTGCCGCCGGCCTGGCCGAGCAGCCAGCCCTCCAGCAGGGCCGGCACCTTCTCGTCCCACGGCTTGGTGGCGATGACCGCGCCGTTGGAGAGCACCACGACCGTCCTCGGGTTGACCGCGGCGACCCGCTCGATCAGCGTCACCTGCGCGGCCGGCAGGTCGATCGAGTCGCGGTCGGCGCCCTCGGTCTCGTGCACGCTGCCGACGAAGACGATCGCCACGTCGGAGCGTTGCGCGACCTCCACCGCCTCGGCCAGCAGCCCCTCGTCGGGCGTGCTGCCGTCGGCGCCGTACCCCGCCGCGAACCGCACCTGACCGCCGGCCGCCGCGGTGATCTCGGTGAGCGCGTCGTCGAGCTTCGTCGGCGTGATCTGGGAGCTGCCGCCACCCTGGTAGCGCGGCGACCGCGCGAACTCGCCGAGGACCCCGATGGTGACGCCGTCGGTCGGCAGCGGCAGCAGGTCGCCCTCGTTCTTGAGCAGCACGATCGCCCTTCCGGCGATCTCCCGGGCGAGCGCGTGGTGCGCTTCGGCGTCATAGCCGCCGGCCGGGCGCGTCCCGGCCTTCTCGATCAGCTTCCGTACGCGATCCGCACTCGTCTCCAGGAGGGCGGCGTCCAGGCGTCCCGTGGCGACGGCGTCCACCAGCGCCGCGTCGCCCTCGGCGTCCGGACCGGGCATGGTCAGGTCCAGGCCGGCCGCGACCGAGGCGACCCGGTCCACCACCGCGCCCCAGTCGGAGACGACCAGGCCCTCGAAACCCCACTCGTCGCGCAGCACCTCGGTGAGCAGCCAGTGGTGCTCGCTCGCGTAGACGCCGTTGATCTTGTTGTAGGCGCACATCACGGTCCACGGCTGCGCCCGGGTGACCACTCGCTGGAAGGCGCGCAGGTACATCTCGCGCAGGGTGCGCTCGTCGACGTCGGCGCTGACCCGCATCCGGTCGGTCTCCTGGCTGTTGACCGCGAAGTGCTTCAGCGACGCCCCGACGCCCCGGCTCTGCAGGCCGCGTACCCACTCGGTGGCGAGCACGCCGGTCAGGATCGGGTCCTCGGAGAAGTACTCGAAGTTGCGGCCGCCGAGCGGGCTGCGCTTGAGGTTGATGCCGGGGCCGAGCAGGACGGCGACGTCCTGCGCGCGGCACTCGTCGCCGAGGGCCTCACCCATCCGGCGCAGCAGCTCCGGGTCCCAGGTGGAGGCGCTGGCGACGGCCGGCGGGAAGCAGGTCGCCGGGACGCCGGCGAGCAGGTCGCCCTCGCCGGCCTGCATCCGTACGCCGTGCGGGCCGTCGGTCACGGTGACACCGGGGATCCCGGCGGACTCCACCGGCGTCGTGTGCCAGAAGTCGCCGCCGCTGGTGAGCGCTGCCTGTTCGGCGGTGGTGAGCTCGGAGGACATGATTTCCTTTCAGCGAACCGATGTGATGGGTACGACGGCGAGGCCGCCGAGAAGCATGAGGACGATGCCGACCGGGAAGAGCGGGCCGTAGCCGAGGGCGACCACGACCAGGCCGGCCGCGCCGGGCGCCACCACCTGCGGCAGGGTGGCCGCGATGTTGACCACGCCGATGTCCTTGGCGAAGTCCTCCTCCGCCGGCAGCACCTCGGTGATCAGGGCGGTGTCGACCGCCTGGAAGAGCCCGAACCCGAAGCCGGAGATCACCGCGTAGAGCAGCATGCCGGTCTTCGTGGGCAGCACCCACGGGATGACCAGGGCGACCGCGCAGATGACCGCGGCCGCGCCGACGAAGATCCGCCGCCGGCCGAAGCGGTCCGAGAGCGGGCCGCCGATCATCGTGGCGATCAGGATGGTGACCAGCGAGGCGACACCGAGCGCCGGCACGAACGCGACGGCGTCGTCGCCGAGCCCGATGTACTCCTGCAGGATGTACAGCTGGTAGCCGCTGACCAGGAAGTAGCCGAGGTAGAGCAGTAGCCGGCCGAGGAAGGCCCAGCCCAGGTCGGGGTGCCGCCGCGGGTTGAACCAGAAGCTGCGCAGCAGGGCGGCGGACGAGAACGGGCGGCGCGGCTCGTCCCGGTTGTCGCGGTCCGGGCAGAAGAGCACGAACAGGGTCAGCGCGATCAGCGCGATCCCGGCGAAGGTCAGGTAGCCGGCGCCGACGTTCTCGGCGAACCCGGTGGCGGCGATCTGCCCGCCCATCGCGCCGAGCATCAGGCCCAGGCCGCTGACCGCGGCGAACGTGCCGCGCAGCGCGGCCGGCACCCGGTCCGGCATGATCGCGCCGAGCGGGCCCTGCGCGAAGTTGTAGGCGATCTGCGTGATCGTCCAGGCGATCGCGATCTGCACCAGGGTGTTCGCCGAGGCGAGACCGACCAGGGCGAGCCCGCCGATCAGGGCGCCGCCGACGATCCACGGCGCGCGCCGGCCGAAGCGGCTGCGGGTGCGGTCGGAGATGGTGCCGGCGATCGGCTGGGCCAGCATCGCCGCGAACGCGCCGATGGTCGCCACCACGGCCAGGTTGCCGGCCTTGTTCGCCGGGTCGATCTCCTCGATCTGCAGCGGCAGGAGGATGCCGGGGATGGCGCCCCAGAGCAGGTAGATGCCGATGTTGGCGGGGAACATCCCGATCAGCAGGCGCAGGTTGGTGCCGCGCAGCCTCGGGCGGGCTATCTCGTCAGAAGGTGACGTCGTCGTCACGGAGTGTCCTCTCGCGGGGGTGTGGGACACCGGGGAAAGGGTGATCAAGCTGGGGAAAGTCTTACTGAGTACCTACTAGGTATTAGCTGCTCTGCAACATAGCCACGGGCCGACCGGCAAGGCAAGAGCTGCTGGTAGGAAAGACGCTGTGAAGAGGGCACAGCCGTTGCGCCGGGATCGCGCCCGCCTGCCGGCGGCCGAGCGGCGCCGGCAGATCATCGAGGTGACCACCCGCCTGATCGCCGAACGCGGCTTCTGGGGGCTGTCGATGCAGGACGTGGCGGACGACTGCGGGCTCACCGTGCCCGGTCTGCTGCACCACGTCGGCTCCAAGGACAGCCTGCTCGTCGCCGTGCTGGAGCACCGCGACGAGGCCGACGCCCGGTCCCTGGCGAGCCAGCTCGGCGTCCCGATCGACCGGCTCTGGACCGAGGGCCCGGGCCTGGTCACCCTCCCGCAGGTCTGTGCCGCGCTGGTCCGCCGCAACGCCGGGCAGCCGGAGATCGTCCGGCTCTTCGCCGTGCTGGAGGCCGAGTCGCTGGCCCCGGACCACCCCGCCCACGACTACTTCCAGGCCCGCCAGCGGCGCATCATGACCACGCTCGGCGCGCTCGTGCCGCCCCCGGCCGACGGCCGGACCGTCGCCAGCCAGGTGGTCGCGCTGATGGACGGCCTGCAGATCCAGTGGCTGCGCGACCCCGACACGTTCGACCTGGTGGCCGCCTGGGACGCCGCCGCCGACCGCCTCTTCCGCTGACCCGGCTCCCGCCGGCTCCACCCCAGGCCCTCAGACAGCGCCAGGCGTCAGCCGGGTTGGACGGCTGCCCGCGAGGGCTGCCTGCCGGGCGTTCAGGCAGCGCTGGGCGTCAGCCGGGTGGGGCGGCTGCCCGCGAGGGCTGCCTGCCGGGCGTTCAGGCAGCGCCGGGCGTCAGCCGGGGTGGGGGGTGGCGCCGAGCCAGGAGCGGACCTGGGTGGTCTCCTCCTCGGTGAGCGGGATGGAGGCGGCCTCGGCGCGGCTCAGCACGTTGTCGGCGAAGGCGCTGGCGATCTCGGCGGCCGCCGGGGGCGGTTGGCGGTAGAGCGGGGCGCCGCCGAACGCCGTGCCGCGGGTGACGAACGCGATCGCCGCGCGGCTGACGTCCACGCCCTGCTCGGCCAGCCGGTCCCGGCCCCAGCGGGTGGCCTCGGTCAGGTTGAAGTGATGACTGGCCGCGTAGTCGGCCAGCGCCTGGTAGACCGGCGGCCACATCTCCCGCGGCAGGCGCGGCAGGCTGAGCAGGGCACTGAGCCGGGCCACCGGCTCCGGAGCGGGCCCGGCCGCGCCGGACGCCTCCGGCGGGTCGTGGCGCCCGGCGTCCCAGACGAAGTGGTTGGAGAACTTGGCGTGCGCCAGCCCCAGGCTCTCCAGGGCCCGGACGAACCCGCCGAAGCCGAACCAGCTGGTCTGATCGACGCTGGGGCCGAGCTGGCGGCGCAGGTCGTGCGCGAGCGAGGCCAGGTTGAGCGGGCCGGGAGCGGCGTCGTAACGCCACCGGACCAGGTCGCGGAACTGCTCGTAGGTGACCGGGCCGTCGCCCTCGTCAGCGACCGGGGGGTCCTCGTCGCTGTCCACCGGTTCGCCCTGCACCAGTTCCAGCAGCTCCTGGCTGGTGATCAGCCGGTCGGCGACCGCGATGAACGCCTCCGCCGCGTCCGACGGCGAGACGATCGTGGTCCGCCGGTCGGCCCGGCGCAGGCGCACCAGCAGGGGAGTCATGTCGGAGTCGCCGGACGCGATGACGAACTCCTCGTAGCCGACCGGGTCGGCCAGGGCGTCCACCGCGTCGACCACCATCCGGATGTCGGCGGCGTTCTTGGTGTGGGTCAGTCGCGGGCAGTCGATCACCTCGAAGCCGGCGTTGACGAAGAACGGCCGGAACTGCGAGTAGTAGAGCCGCTGCTGGCCGGCCGCCGGATCCGGGTTCGGCACCCAGCCGCCCGGGTTCATGTAGCAGCGGACGATCAGCCAGCGGCGTGCGCCGTCGACCGTCAGCGTCGTGGTCAGACGCGACAGCCAGGCACCCGGCTCCTTGGCGAACTGGATCGCCACGTCCGGGTCCTGCTTGATCAGTCCGCTGAACACGTTGTCGAAGTCGAGATAGAGAGCGGCGCGTACGCGGGCCATGACCGAAACCTACCGTGCCGGGCCCGGCCGGGTGGCCGGGCCCGGGCGCGGAGTCCTTGTCAGGGCCGGCGGGCGCGCATGCCGGCGACCAGGGCCACGCCGGCGGCCGCGAGGCCGACCTGCAGGGCCAGCTCGATCCAGTCGACGCCGCGGGTGTCGTCGACGCCGAGGATGCCGGCGAGGAACGTGCCCAGGATCGCGGCGAGCACGCCGATACCCAGCGTGAGCCAGATCGAGATGTTCTGTCTGCCGGGCAGGACCAGCCGGCCCAGCGCTCCGATGATCAGGCCGATGATGATGGCGGTGAAGAAGCCGGTTACTTCCACTGCAGCTCCTCGGGTCCGGGGTGGATGCGTCACGCAGTTCCCGGTCGACGGCCGGCGCCAAACCGGCCGAGCCGGGTGTCACGAGCGCACCCTCAAGCATGACCCCTTGATGCCATCCGGCCGAATCGCACAATGTGGGTGACCCGGTCCCGGCGCGACGGCGTTGGCTGGAGTCGTGCACCTCGCCCAGGTCCTCGACGTCATCGAGGCGCTGGTCGCCGCGAGCGGCCACCCCGAGATCACCGCGGTCGAACGCTACGGCCACGACCTCGTCCCCGGCGGCCCGTCCCCGGCCGGGGTCCGGGTGCGCTACGAGAGCGGCGCCGAGGCGTACCTCTGGGGTGCGGTGTGGCCCAGGGAGAACGCCCTGCCCACGCCCGAGGTGCTGCCGCCGCCGACGCGGCGCGTCGACCGGATCGCGGTCTTGATCGCCTGGCTGCTCGATGCCGCCCGGCCGGCCGCGTTCCGGTCGTGGCAGCTGGTGGCGCTGCCCGACCTGGGGCCGACCGACGAGCGCGGCAAGGTGCCGTGCGGGGTCCGGATCGACTGCGCCGACGGCACCTCGCTGCTGCTGCGGGCCACCGCGGCCGGCGGGCCGCAGGGCGACCCGGAGGTCGATCCGTACCCCGGGTACCGGGTTCCGGAGTCGCTCGGCGCGAGCTGAGCGGGGCTCAGCCGGCCATCGAGGCGCCCATCCCGTTGCCGGTGGTCAGGTACGACGTCGGCGGCAGCCCGGCGGTGGCGGTACGCGCCCCCTCGGCCACCGCCGCGTCGGTGGACCGGAACCGATCGTCCGACCAGCCGGACTGCTGCCAGCTGTTGTTGTTCGCCTTGGCCCCGCCGGACGCCGAGGCCTCGCCCTGGGTGTTGCCCACCGCCACGTTGTTGCGCAGCACCGCCGCCGCGGTGGTCATCGAGAAGCCCAGGTTGACGTTGCGGAACGCAGTGTTGTTCGCCAGCTCGATCGCGGCGGAGTTGCCCTCGTCGACGAAGCCGTGCCCGTTGTTGCCCCAGGAGGCGTTGTGGCGGATCCGGTGGGCGGCGACGGCGGGTGGGGTGCCGCCGCCGACCGCGAAGCCGTTCGCCCCGTTGTCGTACGACCAGGTGTACTCGACCGCCACCCGGCTGCCGAACGCGCCGAGGTTCACGCCGTCCCCGCCGTTGCCGAAGGCCCGGTTGCCGCGCAGCAGGTTCCCCTCGCCGTCGCCGAACTGCACCGCGAGCCCGGACCCCTGGTTGTCGTAGAAGTCGCTGTCCAGCACCTGGTTGCCGGCCGTGCCGGGGTCACGCAGCATCAGCCCGGAACCGTCAGCGCCGTGTACGGACAGTCGCTGGAAGACGTTGTTCGTGCACGCCAGGCAGGTGTACGCGGCGTTACGCGCCCCGGTGATCTCCAGGTCCCGCACGGTCCAGTAGGACGACTCCTGGGTGATCGCCCACCGGTCCGCCGGGATGGCCGACGCGTCGATGACGGCCCGCTCGGCGCCGTAGCCGCTGAGCACCACCCGCTCCGACGCGGTTCCGCTTGTAGTGATCGTTATCGGACTCGTGGGCCGATAGGTGCCACCGCGCAGCGCGATCGTCTGCCCCGGTCTCACCACCGCGATCGCCTTCGCCACGGTCGCGTACGGCCGGCGCAGGCTCCCGTCGCCGTCGTCCGAGCCGTTCGGCGCCACGTAGATGTCGGCGCTGCTCACCCCGAGCCCGGCGACCGCCCGCGACGTCGGCGTGGCCCGGCTCGGCGCGGACGGGGCGGCGCTCACGCTCCGGCTCGCCGCCGCTGACGGGCGGGCCGAGGCCGGCGGCGGGGCGGTGACCGTGGCGGCCGGCGGGGCGACCGCCCGCGGCGTCTCCGGCTGGGCCGGGGTGTGCAACACCGCGTACGCGAAGCCGCCACCGGCCGCGACGGTGACCGCGGTGGCCGCCGCCAGGCTCTTGTGCTGCACCAGCGTCTGCACGTGGGCGACCAGCGAGGCGCCGCCGGCGACCGCGGCCGGCGCCGCCGCGCCGCCGTGCACGGCCGACTGGATCGCGGCGAGCAGCGCGGCCGGCACCGGCAGTGCCAGCACGCCGAGCAGCAGTTGTTCCGGTGCGATCAGGCCACGCTGGTGGACCCGGCACTTCGGGCAGTCCCGGACGTGCCGGGCCAGCCGCTTGCGCCAGACCGAGTCGACGGTGCCGTCCCAGAACCGCACGGTCTCCGACAGCTCCGGGCAGATCGGCTTGGCCCGCAGCGCCCGGACGACGCTGCGGCTCAGGTCGAGCTGCGCCTTCATCCGCTGCACCTTGACCGCGGCGTGGTTCGGCTTGACGCCCAGCGCGCCGGCCAGCTCGGCCCGGGTCAGGTCGCCGGCTGCCTCCTGCCACCAGAGCGCCAGCAGCCGGCGGTCGCCCTCGTTCAGCCAGCGGCCGGCCTCGGCCAGTTCCCGGCGCTGCTCGGCGACGACCAGCTCGGCCGTGGTGCGCTCGGCGAAGTCGCCGACCGGGTCCGGCACGTCGACCGGCTCCGGGTGGCGGCGGGACAGGGTCATCTTCCGGGAGCGCAGGTGCATCTGGACCCGGCGGTACGCGATCGCGATCAGCCATGAACGAAACCGGTCAGGCTCCCGCAGTGAACCGAGACCGCGGATGGCCTGGAGCATGGTGTCCTGCACCAGGTCGTCCACGTCCGGGTGACCGTCCAGGGTCCGGCCGATGATGTTGTAGATCAACGAGAGGTGCCCGGTGATCAGTTGATCGACGGCGCCGGTGCTGCCGCCCTGAGCGGCACGGACCAGGCTTGCTACGTCGTTGACGACCGCGGTCTGACTGTCCGTCACCGTCCCGCTCTCTCTTTCGACTTCTCGGCCCCCACCGCCGGCAGATATTGATGACCGCGCCCGAAGGGAGCCCGCTACCTGCGGGAACGCGCTTTCGGGGAATGATCGAGCCGTATCGTGGCACAGCCCTCGGAGGCTGTAAAGCGAGACCGGTCACGCTCCCATCCGAAAACTTCCCGCATTTCTGTTGTCCACCAGCGGGTTCCGCAACTACAGAAGTGCCACTCTCTGTCCGGGAGTGGAATGACGGAGGGTTGCCGGAAAGTAGCGGAGCGTGTCGATGTGCCACATCAGGATCTGTCCATGATCACACATTGTGATGATGAATGTCCGAACGTAATCTGACGCCGTTGACGGAGAGTAATCACGTCGGGGGTTGGACAGATGACCGGGCCATACCAGCTGCCGGCGCCGCGCCGCGACCCATGGACGGTTGCCGTCCACGCCGCCCCGCCCGGTCCCCGCGGCCGGGGCGCCGACCGGCCGCTCGGCAGCGGCATCGTCATCGACCGTACCCGGGTGCTCACCGCGTACTCGGTGGTGCGCGAGCGGCACACCGCCGGCAGCCCGCTCTGGGTCGCCTTCCCGAAGGCCGCGGTGCCCCGGTCGGAACGCCGCCGGGTGGCCGCGGTCCGCGCCGAGGAGGACGGTGACGTCGCCGTGCTCGTTCTCGCCGAGCCCGTACCGGACGCGGTGCTGCCCGCGCCCCTGCTCTGCCCGGACGGCGCCGACCTGGTCGGCGAGCACTGGTGGGCCTTCGGGTTCCCGGCCGCCACCCCGTTCGGCGACGACGCGTACGGGGTGATCGCGGCCTCGCTCGGCTACGGCTGGGTCCGGCTCGCCTCCGACGAGCAGCGGATGGCCGGCGAGGGATTCGCCGGCGCCGGACTGTGGTCACCCCGGTACGCCGCGGTGGTCGGCGTCGTCGGCCGCACCCCGACGATCGGCCGCTACTCCGGCGAGGCGTCCGCGCTCACCCTCTGCCAGGCCGCCCGCGACCTGCCCGGCGAACGGCTGCACGCGCTCGCCGGCTGGTCCGTGGCGGACGCCGGCGAGGCGGCCCTCGCCGCGTGGGGCTGGTCGCTGCAGACCGACGCGGAAGCGCCCCGGCACTGGCGCCCCCGGGCCCGCGGGGGCGCCCGCGGCCCCGAGGGCCGCTCCCGCGTGGGCCGCCGCCGGGCCGCGCGGGGGGCGGGCCCC